>NZ_AGVX02000001.1 GCF_000239155.1 Actinoalloteichus spitiensis RMV-1378 | reverse complement strand
GGCACCGACGACCCGCCGGATTCCCCGCCCGCCCGCCCTGGCCGGGCCGGCGAGCAGCCGGATCAACGTACCGTCGAGGACGGTGGACAACCGCTGCGGCGCGTCGAGGAAATCCAGCGCGGACCTGCTCGGCGGCGTGTCCACCACGATCAGGTCCCAGTCGCCCTCCGCCGCCAACTGCCCGAGCTTCTCCATCGCCATGTACTCCTGCGTCCCGGAGAAGGACGAGGAGATGGTCTGGTAGAAGGGGTTGGCCAGGATCTGCTCGGCACGCTCGTCCCCCGCGTGGGCCAACACCATGTCGTCGAAGGTCCGACGCATGTCGAGCATCATCGCGTGCAGCTCGCCGGCGGGCCCGTCCTCGGTGAACTCGACCCGACGCGGCTCGTTGCCCAGTTCGCGGAGACCCAGCGCCTGCGCCAGGCGGCGGGCCGGATCGATCGTCAGCACGACCGTCCTCCTGCCCAGCCTCGCGGCCCTCAACCCGAGCGCGGCCGCCGTCGTCGTCTTGCCGACACCACCCGAACCGCAGCAGACCACGATCTCGGTCTCCGGGTTCGCCAACAGCCCGTCGACGTCGAGCGCGGACGGTCGACGTCGGCTTCCGGCGGCGGGTCCCGATGTCGTCATCGCAGACCCTGGTCACGCATCGTCTCGGCGAGCTCGTACAGCGAGGCGAGGTCGACGCCCTCGGTCAGTTCCGGTAGTTCCAGCAGCGGTAGGTCCAGCTGCCGGAGGTGGCGCCACGCCTCCTGTTCGGACCGCACCCGCAGGGCGTGCTCGACCGTCTCACCGACGAGGCCGTCCAGCTGGTCGTCGCTGAGGGCGAGACCCGCCGACTCCAGCCCGGCCCGGACACGGCCCTCGTCGACCCGGCCGTCCGCGGCCGCGGCCACCGACCGGGTCGGCAGCCGGTTCGGGCTGACCCGGTTCACCACCACGGCTCCGGGACGCAGCTCAGCGGCATCCAGTTCCGCGACGGCCTCGACGGCCTCCTGGGCCGGCAACTCCTCCAACGTGGTCACCAGGTGCACGGCGGTGTCGCCGGAGTGCAGGAGCCGCACGACCCCCTCGCTCTGGGCGCGGATCGGGCCGACCTTCGCGAGATCGACCATCGCCCGGGTGACGTCGAGGAACCGCACGATGCGGCCCGTGGGCGGCGCGTCCAGCACGACCGCGTCGTAGACATGCCGTCCCCGCCCGTCGGTGCGCCCCACGCACTCCTTGACCTTCCCGGTCAGCAGCACGTCCCGCAGACCGGGAGCGAGGGTGGTGGCGAATTCGATCGCCCCCATCCTGCGCAACGTCCGGCCCGCGAACCCGAGGTTGTAGAACATGTCCAGGTACTCCAACAACGCGGCCTCGGCGTCCACGGCCAGCGCCCGGACCTCACCGCCGCCCGGCGCGAGGGCGAGCCGTTCCTCGGAGTACGGGAGCGGCGCGGTGTCGAAGAGCTGCGCGATCCCCTGCCGCCCCTCGACCTCCACGAGCAGGACCCGACGCCCCCCGCTGGCCAGCGCGAGCGCTACCGAGGCGGCGACCGTCGACTTCCCGGTGCCACCCTTACCCGTGACCACGTGCAGCCGGACCCGCGCGAGCTGCTCGGTCCACCCGGAGCTTGAGGCCCTCACACGGCCAGCCTAAACGCCACCACACGGTCCGGCTCCCGTGCAGTGCCCCCGGCCCTCCCGTCCTGGTGCCGGGGTCCTGGCTACGGTGTCAGTCCACCATCGTCAGCACGGCCACCGCGATCCCGGCGGCCGCGACCAGGCCCCAGGCCACGGTCGAGGGGAGCCACAAGGCCACGCCGAGGACCGCCACCACCAGCACCGCCGACGCGATGGCGCCGTTGCGGGCGACGTCCCCGCGTGACCGTCCCTTGCGGTCCCTGGCCTGTGCCATCACCACCAGCACCAGAATCCCGCCGAACAGCACCAGTAGGGCGGTGGCCGCCATCCGCCAGATCTCCACCCAGCCACATTACCGACTCGATGCCATTGCTCGATCCCGCCGAACGGTGGTCAGCGAGACCCCATCCGTGGGACGCGGACGGTGGCACTTCCGTTACGACTACCCTCCGACACATGACCAAGTGGGAGTACGCCACGGTGCCGCTGTTGATCCACGCGACCAAGCAGATCCTCGACCAGTGGGGCGAGGACGGTTGGGAGCTGGTCACCGTGCTGCCCGGACCGACCGGTGAGCAGCTGGTCGCCTACCTCAAGCGTCCCAAGGGCTGAGCGCGGGGAGATGAGCGAGGACATGAGGCCTTCCTGGACCCAACGAATCCGAGAGATCGGGGTGACGCTGCCGGCGGTCGCCGCGCCGGTGGCCGCCTACGTGCCAGCGACCCGCACCGGCTCCCTCGTCTACACCTCCGGCCAGGTGCCGATGGTCGACGGGGCGCTCGCCGCCACCGGCAAGGTCGGGGGCGACGTCAGCCCGGAGGAAGCCAAGCAGCACGCCAGAACCTGCGCCCTCAACGCACTCGCGGCGGTGGACGCCCTCGTCGGACTGGACTCGGTGGTCCGCATCGTCAAGGTCGTCGGTTTCGTCGCCTCCGCGGACGGGTTCACCGGCCAGCCCGCCGTGATCAACGGGGCCTCGGAGCTGTTCGGCGAGATCTTCGGCGAGGCCGGCCAGCACGCGAGGTCGGCGGTCGGGGTGTCCGAGCTGCCGCTGGGTGCTCCGGTCGAGGTCGAGATCATCGTCGAGGTCGACTGAACGGGGTTGCACGATGGGGCGCGACATGCGGGATCTCCGCCACGAACTGCTGCTCAGGCTGGCCGGGCGACTGCCCGACCGGCAGCTCTGGCGGTTCCGCGACTGGCTGGCCGGTGACGCCGACGCGGTACTCGCCAGGATGCTGCCCCGCGCGCTGGCACACGGCAGGCTGGGACTGACCGACCACGAGCACGAGCTCCTCACCGAGGGTTTCCTGCCAGCCGGTGCCGACCCGGTGCTCGTGGCCGCCATCCCGGCCCTCCCCGAGGAGCCGGAACCCGTGCACGTCTTCGGGGTCTCCCCGGCGGCCGTCAGCGACGTGCCCGTGGAGGTCCCCCACGGGGCGGACTCGACCCCGGTGGTGCTCGGGGCGATGCTCCGCGGCCGCGCCGGCATCCGCGAGGTCCGGTTCACCTGGCGGGCACCCGCCACCGGTGGCCGCCCCGGGCGGGTGCTCCTCGTGAGCGCCGAGTCCGAACGGATCAGTCTGACCGCCGAGTTGCAGCGCGTCTTGCGGGCACTCGGCGAACGCGAACCGCGTGTCGAGGTCGTCCCTCCGTCGATGACCCTGACCGCCTACCACCGGGCCGCCTGGGTCGGCTCCGAACCGGTGGTCACCGGGCTGCACCACGGGCAGTTAGCCCACGTCTGAGCTTGCTTGACGCCCGTCCGCCGGCGGCGGGTCGGAAGGAGAGAACGGCATGGCGGAGGCCACGCGGAACAGCGACGACCAGAACCGTCGCGTCCCGACTCGACTGCACGACCTGCTGTTGGGGCTCGCGGGGAGGATCGACGACGAGTCCCTGACCGACGCCAGGGAGTTCCTGGCGCTCGCCGAACCGGACCAGGCGGTGGAACTGGTCGTCGGCGCCCTGGTCGCCGGCGACGTCGCACTTCCCCCGGCCACCCGGGTGGAACTCGCGGACCTGCTCGTCGAGGTGCGGTCGGACGCCGCACTGGCGGACAGGGTGCGGGAACTGGGGGACGAACACGTCGGCGTCCACCGGTTCGTCCAGGACAACGCGCCGGAACGCGGCGTCGGCCAGGCCGTCGCCGGCCTCGGTCGTCGGCTGTCCGCCGTGAGTTCCCTCCGATGCGCCTGGCGGGTGACACCGGCGGGGACCGCGCCGATGGGGACGCCGCAGCGGGTCGTGGTCGTCGAATCCACCGACGCGGCGGTCGCCCCCGCCACCGCCTTCCAGATCGCACGGGCCCTCGACGCCGCCGACCTGCCCGCGACCGTCGAGGTCCTGTTACCGGGCAGCCCGGTCCCCGAGTACCAGCGGGCCGCCTCGGAAGCCGGGGTCCTCGTCGAGCTGGACGGCCACGCGCCGGCGGCCCCCGACGGGCGGCCCCCCGAGCGGGACGCGGGCCCGCGAACCGAGCCGGAGCGCGCCCCGGCGGAGCGGGAGGCAGCCGACACCCGCGCCGGGGCCGGTGAGGAGGCCCCTGGTGCCGAGGCGCACGCTGGTCGTCGGCGGCGGCCGGACGCCGAGGAGGCGGCGACGCCGGGGCGGAAGGACGAACCGGGGGTGGCGGAGGCCGCGCCGCGACCGGAGGCAGCCCCTCCCGCGTCCCGGCCCCCACGACGTGGCGCGGACGCCGCGTCGTCCGGCACCGACCACCAGGTCGCCGAGACCGTGGGTGAGGTGGTCGCGGACGAGCGGCGCCCGGCCCGCGCCCCCCGGGGACGTCGTTACCCGGCTCCCACCGCCCCCGAGGCCACTCCGGAGTTGTCCGACGAGGACGTGCCAGGGGAGCCGGAGGGCCCGGAGCGGGCGGCTCCGAGGCTGGCCGAGAACGTCCGGGTACTCCGCCCGGCCCGGGACGGCTCGACGCGGACGTCGTCCAGGAACCGGAGCGGACGACCCGCCGACGACGCAGCCGACCAGGAGGGTTCCGCGTCCGCGAAGGAGAAGGCGCCGTCCACGGACCAGCCCGCGCGCCGCCCCGAGCGGGGAGGCCGGCCCGCTCCCCGGCCGGAGGACGTCGGCCCGGTCCGTCCCGAAGCCGACCCGGCCCCCGACCACGGGCAGGCGGCGGCTCCCGCGATCAGCGGCCAGCCCCGCGCGGCGGCCACGGCGCCCTCCGGCGAACGGTCCGCTCAGGGGGGACCCGAGCGATCCCCGGGCGACGAGAGCAAGCTGAACGACAGGGAACGGAACCTGCTCCGCCAGCTGCACGAGGAACTGGCCGAACGGGATCAGGTGGGCACCACGACCGACGAGTCGAGGGCGGAGCCCGCGCGGACCCCCGCGCCCCGGCGTGCCGTGTCCGCGCCGAGCAACGTCGAACAGACCGGGCCCATCAGCCGCCTCCCCGCCAGCGCGGGCGGTGCCCCCACCTCGGGGCCACCACGGTCCTACAACAACGGGCACCCGCCTTTCCCGCCGACGGCCTGACGGGCTGGGGCGGTCACCGGTCCGAGGTGCCGAGCCGCATCCCGGACCGCGTCCCGGCCAGCGAGGTGGCGGCGGAGAGCACGCGTTGCAGGTGCAGTCCCCGAGCCACGTCGCAGGGGTGCTCCCGGGCACCGCTGTGCACCATCGCCACGAAGTCGTCCAGCATCGAGGCGTAGCAGTCGGCCCGGGAGGTCTCCGGGGCTCCCAACGCCCGGAGGCCACCACCTCCGAAGACCGACACGTCGGTGACGGTCGGCCTCGCGGGGAAGCGCAGCGACAGCGACAGCGTGCTCGTCGCGCCGCCCTCGTGCGCGAACACGAGCTGCCAGAGGTCCTCGGGTGACCGGTGGGCGGCCAGGACCTCCACCACCGGCCCGAGCGCGGCGTCCACGAGGTCCACGGCGTGCGGTCCCACGTCGAGCAGCCCGCCGTCCTCCTGGCGCCACGAGGACCCGGCGTTGCCCTCGTCCAGGAGCGCGCCGGAGAGCCAGGTGACCGAGCCACCGGCCCACCCGCCGCCGTCCTGGAGGCCGGCCAGCCACTCGCGGGTCTCCGGGGCGAACCGGCGGGTCAGCATCACCAGGGAGCACACCTCGCGTCGGCGGACCTCCTCCGCGAGACGGGAGGCGGAGGACAGGTCGGCCGCGAGAGGTTTCTCCAGGATGACGTGCCTGCCCGCCGCAGCGGCCGTGGTCGCGAGTTCCGCCTGGACGGAGGGGGGAACGGCGAAGGCGACCACGTCGACGCTGGCCACGAGTTCCTCGGGGCTGGACATCACCTCGGCGGAGTACGGCGCCGCCAGCTCGGCCGCGGCCTCGGACCGCCGGGACCACACCGCGACGAGACGAGTCCCCGGATGGTCGTCGATCCCCGGTGCGTGCGTCGTCCTGGCCCACCGGCCGGCGCCGACCAGACCGACCCGCAGTTGATCCTCCACCACGGGGGCCGGGGCCGCGGCGTCCAGTGGTCCGTCGTCGTGGGCTGGAGAAGTAGGCACGCCACCATCTTTCCCGCTCCACCCCGCCCGCCAACCATGATCCGACTGATCCGAGGCCCGGTTCAGTCGGAAGGATCATCACTCCAAGATCAGGGGAAGCCGGATCTCCACGCCATCGCCGAGGACCACCAGCACCGAGTCCCCGGGCCACTCCACCCGCCAGGGGCCGGCCGCCGCCGAGCTCACCGGCACCGGAACGACGCGCAGGGCGGTGTCCTCCCCGTCGCGCTGGTCCACCAGCACCACCTCCGCCCCCTCCGCGGAGAACAGGGTCGGCGGTCGCTCCCGCAGTTCGACCACGAGGGACGTCCGCCCGGTGGCGGCGGCGACCTCGGGCGGGGCCGTGTCGGAGGCGGACGTGTCCCCGCCGCGGGGCACCGCCAGCAGCAGGAGGAGGACCCCGGTACCGATCGTCCCCGCGACGACACCGAGCACCAGGGTCAACAGCGGTACCAGGCATCCCCGGACCCGACGCCCGTCCACCTCCGGCTCCACGAGCTCCTCGTCCTGACGCACCAGCTCATTCTCGCGTGGTTCCCCGACCGGGGCCGGGCGCCTAGGGTGGCAACGTGCCCGCACTGCCAGAACCGTTCGACCTGCCGCCGGAGCTGGCCGGCTCGCTCTCCGCCGACCCGGACGGCCCACCCGCCACCCCTCGGGATTCGGCCAGTGTCGTGCTCGTGCGGGACGACCCGTCGGGCGGTGTCGAGGCGTTCCTGCTGCGCAGGGCCGCCACCATGGCCTTCGCCCCGGGCATGACGGTCTTCCCCGGTGGGTCCGTCGACGGCAGGGACCTCGACGGCGACACCGTCCGCGCCCACTGGGCGGGCCCCGCGCCGGAGTGGTGGGCCGAGCGGTTCGGCTGCGCGCCCGACCTCGCCGCCGCTCTGGTCAGCGCGGCGGTCCGCGAGACCTTCGAGGAGACCGGCGTGCTGCTCGCGGGAGCCAGCGACCACGATGTCGTCGCGGACGCGGGCCGCTACTCCTCGGCGCGGCCGCTCCTCGAACGCGGTGACCTCGCCCTGGGGGAGTTCCTCGCGGCCAACCGGCTCGTGCTGCGCAGCGACCTGCTCAGCCCCTGGGCGAACTGGGTGACGCCCGAACTGGAGGCACGGCGGTACGACACCCGGTTCTTCCTCGCTGAGCTACCTCCCGGACAACGAGCCGACGGGAGGACCTCGGAGGCGGTCCAGGCGGGGTGGCTGGCTCCGGCGACCGCGTTGCGGGAGTGGCGCCAGGGCAGTCGTGCGCTGCTCCCCCCGACCTGGGTCACGCTGTCCGAACTCGCCGAGCAGGACAGCGTGGTCTCGGCGCGCCAGGCCCCCCGTGCGATCGGCCGCACGGTCCCCCGCATCGTGCGGGAGGGGGACCGGCTGCGAGTGGTGGTGCCGGGGCCGCCCGAGGGGGCACCGGGCGTCCACGAGGTGGGGCGGGCGGTCACGCCCCAGCAGGAGCGAACGGACGGGGAGCCGTCGTGATCAGCGGACGTGACGGTGACGCCGCGAGCGGGGCCGGGCACCCCGCCTACGGGAGGCGGCGGGCGGTGGCGGACGTGGCCTCCGTGTGGCTCGCGAACAACCCCTCGGCCATGACCCTGGAGGGCACCAACACGTGGGTGCTCCGGGCCCCTGGCGCGAGGAGCTGCGTGGTCGTCGACCCAGGACCCGCCGACGAGGAGCACCTGCGTCGGGTCGGCGAGGAGAGCCCCGTCGACCTCGTTCTGCTCACCCACGGCCACCACGACCACAGCGCCGGCCTGCCCCGGTTCGCCGAACTGGTCGGGGCGCCCACGGCCGCGATCGACCCCCGCTGGTCGTCCGGGGAGCCGCTCGTCGACGGCGCGGTGCTCGACGTGGCCGGACTGCGGCTGGAGGTGCTCCACACCCCCGGGCACACCGATGACTCGGCGTGCTTCCTCGTCCACGGTGGGGAGGGGGCCGTGGTGCTCGCCGGCGACACGGTGCTGGGACGGGGGACCACGGTGCTGACGGGGAGTTTGCGCGACTACCTCACCACCCTCCGCAGGCTCGCCGGGCTTCCCCCCGGAACCCCCCTGCTGCCGGGACACGGTGCGGAGCTGCCCGATGCCGCCGCGACGGCCCGCGCCTACCTCGAGCACCGCGAACGTCGGCTGGACCAGGTGCGTGCCGCCCTCACCCAGCTGGGCGCGACGGCCACGCCGGCGGAGGTCGTGGCCCACGTCTACCCCGACCTGGACCCCGCGCTGTCGTTCGCCGCCGAGCAGTCCGTCCGGGCACAGCTCAGGTACCTGGCCGAGGACGGCTGACCGGGACGCCGGCGCGCCCTCAGTCCCGAGGAGCGGGTGGCCGGGTGGGGGCGACGAGGTGGGTCACCCTGACGCCGTCGCGGTCAGGCTCCGCCGTCAGCACGGCTCCCCGCCGCTCGTGGGCCGGGACACGCAGTTCGACGACTCGGCCCACGAACCCGCGCAGCGCGTCCACCAGGTGCCGAGCCTGGTAGGTGCGGGAGGAACGGTTGCCCGTGACGTCCGCCTTCACGGTCTCCTCCGACTCGCCGACCGCCGGATCGCTGCCCAGGACCCGGACGCCACCGTCCTCCGCGACGAGGGTGAGGAGCCCGCGCCCGCCGCCGAAGGTGGCCGCGCGTCGCACCGCGGCGCTCAACGCGTCCGCGTCCACCCGCAGCACGCTGTCGACGTCGGACGGGAACAGCCGGTCGGAGTTGGGGAACGGGGTGGCGAGCACCGCCGTGGTGACGAGGGTGCCCTCCCACGACAGCGCGAACCGGTCGGCGTCGGCTCGGAGGGTGACCTCGCCCGACCGGGGGAGTTGCCTGGCGAGTTCCGCCAGGAGCGCGGCGGGGACCAGGACGTCCAAGCCGGCCGCGTCGTGCCGCGCCGCCGGAAGGGGGATCTCCGCCTTCGCGAGCCGGAAGCGGTCGCTGGCGAGCAGCGCCAGCACACCGCCCGCAGTGGAGATCCGCACGCCGGTGAAGACCGGGAGCGCGTCGTCGCGCGAGGCCGCTGCGGCCACGACCGCCAGCGGACCGCGCAGCGCCGCCGAGGGCACGGACAGGCGGTGCGGAGGAGCGGGCGCCACCCCGGGGTGCGCCGCGAGATCCATCAGGGGGAGGGCGAACCGGGCCCGGCCCGCGCGGACCGCGAGTCGGGAGCCCTCGACGACCAGCCGGACCTCCGGGTCGCTCAGGGAGCGCAGCGTCTCGGCGAGGGGGCGTGCCGGGACCAGCACGGAGCCCTCGGAACCCACCAGGCCGTCCAGATCGGCCTGGAAGCCGCGCTCGTGGTCGGAGGAGGCGACCCGCACCCCGGCCGGGGTGGCCACCACGACCACTCCACCGAGCACCGGATCGGTCAGCCTCCCGGGCAGGAGCCGGACCAGTTCGCCCAGGCGGGCCGCCAGCGCGGCGGTGGGCAGGGTGATGTCGAGACCCAGGGGGGCGGTCATGCCGGGGACGCTAGCGATCTCCTCCGACAGTCCCGAGGGTCGGCGTGACGCTCAGGAGGAGGAGTGGGCCGGGTCGGAGTCGGCGGTGCGCCGGGGCGTTCCCGCGACGGCCTCCGGTTCCTCCTCCGCGACGGCGACGGTGCGCCGGAACAGGAACACCAGCCCCGCGATCGCCGCCCCGCAACCGGCCGCGGCGAGGAAGGCCTGGGGCACCCCGACGTTCTCGACCAGCTGGCCGCTGATCGACTGCCCGAGCCCGATGCCGATCGTCACCGAGGTGATCACCCAGCCGAACGCCTCCGCCGCCTTGTCCGACGGCGCGACCGCCTCGACCGCGAGCGAGTGGGCCATCGACTGCGGAGTGACCAGCGCGCCGACGACGAACATCGCGCCGGCGAGCCCCACCAACGTCACGGGAACGGCCAGCAGGGTCGTCAGCAGGGCGAACCCGCCGAGCAGCACCGGGAGGCGGAGGTAGAGGGGACGCGGCCACGGACGGAGCCCGTACAGCAGGCCGAAGACCACGGAGCTGACCGACCAGAGGCTCAGCAGGAGTCCGCCGACGGCGGGGTGCCCGGCCTCGGTGGCGGCGGCCGGCACGGCCACCTCGACGAACCCGATGACGACGCCGAAGCCGAGGACGGCGAGCGCCACCGTCCGCATGCCCGGGACCGCGAAGGCCCCGAGCAGGCGGGTGAGCCGGGACGCGCTGCCGGGCGGCCGGGGCGTGGCGCGCTCCGCTCGGGGCTCCGGGCGCCACGAGCGGACGGTGGGGGTGAGCGCGAACCCGGCGCTGCCACCGACCATGGCCACCGTTCCCACGACGAGGCCGGTCCCGGGCCAGGGGGATGCCGCGAGGACCCCGGCCAGGCCAGGACCGAGGATGAAGAACACCTCGACGCTGATGGCCTCGTAGGAGAGCGCGGCCGTGCGGGCGGGGCCGGGCGGCAGCAGCCTGCGCCAGAGGGCTCGGGACGCCGTCCCGAGCTGGGGTTCGCAGAGTCCGATGCACAGGCCCAGCGCCACCAGCGCCGGTACGGGTGCCGAGGACTCCACCAGGGCGATCTGCCCGCAGACGAGGAGGATGAACACGGTGCTGATCGTCAGCAGGGGCCGGGTCGGGCCCAGCCGGTCGACGATCCGGCCCTGGACCACCGAGCCGAACGCGACACCGAACAGCGTGGCGGCGGACACGAGCCCGGCGGTGGCGAAGGAACCGGTCCGGTCGCGGACGTAGAACAGGATGGACATGCCGATCATGGCGATCGGCAACCGCCCGACGAGCGAGGTGATGACCGGCCATCGGGCCGCGGGGGTGGTGAGGGCCGCGCGGTAGTCCGCGAGGGAGGCCGAGTGCGACACGCGCCCCAGTCTGCGCTCTGTGGTACGGGGGTACCAATCCGTTTTTCGCGTGTGTTGTGTCACCGCGTCGGCCTAGACTGGTGGTGGTCGCGCCGTCACGGGCGGTCCCCGGGGGTGGCCTCGCCTGCGGTCCACCAGGAGGTCATCACTGTCGGTGTCGATCGCTTGCTCTGTTCGTGGGTGTTGATCGACGCGGACGAGTCGAGGATTACTCCCGGCTACGGGATTGTGAGTTGTGTTTCAGCTTGGTAACACTGCCGAGCGAGTTGTGCGGGGGCAGGCAACGCGGGGAACCCCGTGTCCGTCTACCTCGTAGATGTTCCGCTCCCAACGGACGCCATTCGTGGGGGGTGACGACACTGAGTACAGTGTTGGTGACGGTGGGGTGTTGACGGAAGCGGTCGGGGCCGTGACCGTGCCGAGTGAGGCGAAATCCCCCGTCACGTGAACTGACTCCTCCGGAGATGCGGATCGGGGCCGTGGCCGGAGGGTGGGAGGTGTGGCTCGTCGGGGGACGCGCTACACCCGCGACGGAAGGGTCGGAGCGCCGCGTCGGGGGCGGCGCCCGACCCTTCCGGCGTTTCGCACGTACTGGGCACCCACGGTCATGGCGAAACCCTTCGAGCCACGTTTCGAAGGAACCGGATCTGGTGCCGGCGTCAGACCGGCGGCCCCGAGC
>NZ_AGVX02000002.1 GCF_000239155.1 Actinoalloteichus spitiensis RMV-1378 | reverse complement strand
GGGGGGGGGGGGGGAGCCGTTCCGGCTGGCCGCGTGGCCAGGCGAGGGCGGGTCCAGGCGGGGCACCGCCCCGCCGACCCGGCTCGTACCGGACCGGGGAAGGCGGGGACGGTGGGGGTCACCTCACCCGGAGGTCCACCCCGGACATGGCGGTGGGGCGCGGGAGGAACCTCCCACGCCCCACCGGACTCCACCGCCGCCCCCGCCGGGGCGGCGCGCGCTCAGGCCACCCGTCGCATCGCGGTGACGGGGCTGCTGGACGCGCGGTCGATCGGAACGACCTTCACCACGTCACCCGTGGTCGGGGCGTGCACGACGTTGCCGCCGCCCACGTACATGGACACGTGGTGCACCGGGCTGCCGTAGGCGATGATGTCGCCCGGGGCCAGCTGGGCGCGCGACACCGGGACACCGGCGGCCGCCTGCGCCCGGCTGTTGCGCGGGACGCTGATGCCCACCTGGGCGTAGGCCCACTGGACGAGACCGGAGCAGTCGAAGGTGCCGGGGCCGGTGGCGCCGTACACGTACGGCGTGCCCTGCTTGCCCAGCGCGACGTTCGCCGCCTGCGCCCCGGTGCCACTGCCCGGCGGCACCTGCCCGTAGTCGGTCTGCCCCTCGCCCACGCCGGGCAGCTGGACCTGGATCTCCTCGGCTTCCTTCTGGTCGATGAAGGCCTGGACCTCGGCGATCTTGGCGTCCATCGCCTCCTGCTTGGCGCCCAGCTCGGACTCGATCCGGGCCGCCTCGGCCTCGGCCTCCTCCGCGGCGGCCCTGGCTTCCTCGGCCGCCTGCTCGGCGTCACTGGCCTGGGTCACCACGGCCGAGAGGCGGTCCATCGCCCTGCGGTTGCCGTTGGCGAGGACGTCGAGCGCGGAGAGCTGCTGGAGGAAGACCTCCGGGTCGTCGGCCACCAGCAGGGCCGACAGCTTGTTGAACCGGGCGCCCTGGTAGGAGGCGCTCGCCAGCTGGTCCACCTCGTCGCGGAAGGTTTCCTGTTCGGCCAGCGCCTGTTCGGCGGTCCGGGTCGCCCGCTCGGCGTCCTCGGTCGCCTCACGCAGCTCCTCGCGCCTGGCCTCCAACTCGTCGTTGGCCTGGTGCAGCTCCTCCGTGACGGCGACCGCTTCCTCGTGGAGTTCCTGGAGCCTGGCTACCGCCTCGTCCTTGGTGTCGAAATCCTGGGCGAGAGCGGGCGTGGGGAAGAGGCTCAGAGCCACCGCGACCGCGGTGGCGGCTAAGGCACCGCGCATCGTGCGGTTCCGTCGATGCGAAGCCACGTCGCACGCAACTCCTTCACGTTGTCTGACCGCCGACCGGAAGTGTTCGCGACGTCGGTCCTCATCCGGTCCGGACCGGCACTCGATGCCCGGTCGGACCCGCCGACGCGCGGGACCGGCTCAGCTCCCCGACTCGCTGATGTGGCGGTGACCAGCAGAGCCGCCCTTCTGGGCGGCTGCCCGCCGCTAGGTCTCGGATAGGCTACGAGGCACCGCGCCCTGAGTCCACCATCGGGCCGGGGAAATCGTGAAAACATGCACAAGATCCGGAACGGGTGAAGCTCGAGCACGGTCCGTCCCGATGATCATGGGAGTGTGACCAGGGCGTCCGCGTCGTTCGACGGATCGGGGGACAACGACGCGGAATCGGCCTGTGTGCATTGTCACCGGCGCGCAACCCGGCTGCCCTACACGGACGGTGCCGACCACGATGACCAGGGGTTGCGGTGTCCGCGCCTGACCACGCCGGCGGCGCACCGCCACCCGGTCCACACGCGACTCCCCCTCCCCGCACGAGGCATCCCGGTGATCGGAGCCTGGCTCCAGCGGGTCCACCGGCCCGAGCGGCCCCCGGCGACACCGCCGCCGGCCCCTGAGCGGCGGGCACCAAGGAACCAGGACCTCCTCGGGGCCAGCGCCGGCGCCGCGAACCCGGTCGCCCAGCCGAACCTCGGCTCCCTCGCCAGGACGCGTACCCCGCACCAGGACGCGCCCCGGGCGGCGGGATCAGATCCGGTTCAACCGGGCCAGCAGAACCGACGAGGGAACCGGGTGGGCGCCCCGGCGGCGCACGGAGTCGGCGACGGCCCGATCCGACGTGACCACCACGACCGGACGCCCCTCCGGCTCAGCGGCCACCAGCGCCCGGATCACGTCGTCGGCCAGGACTCCGGGATCGCTGAAGAGGACCCGCACCCCGCGTGCCGAGGCGACCGGGACGGCGACGACACCCGCGCCGTCGAAGACGACGGTGACCTCCGCCCCAGTCCTGGCCGCCAGCGCTCCCAGCTGACCGTTGAGCCGATCCCGTTGTTGCGCCAGGGAGATGTCGGGATAGCCGGTCTTGGTCACGTTGTAGCCGTCGACCACCACGTGCACGCTCGGCAGCGCCAGGAGGCGGTCCAAGGCTGCCGGGTTCTCGACCCGGCCCACGCCCTGGGCCTGGCTGGCGCCGCCGACGAGGTCCGCCGGGCGCGGACCGCTGCCCCCGAGCGCGAGTTCCCGCCGCAACCCGGTGACCGCACCGTCCAGGGTGTCCACCAGGAGCGCCAGCCGGACCTCGTCGGCCTGGCGGGCCTCGCGCGCGGCCTGACGAGCGGTCTCCGCCTCGGTCACCGCCCGATCGGCGCGGACCCGCTCCGCCGCCGTCCGTTCCCGTTCGCGGTCCAGCTCCGCCGACATCCGCTCCACCGTGGCCGCGGCGTCCCGGCGCACCTGCTCCGCCTCCTCCCGCGCCGCGGCGGCCTCGTCCCTGGCGGCCCGCAGGTGGGTTCCCTGCTCCCGCAACCGCCGCCGCAGCCGGTCCAGGTCGGACTCACTCGTGGCCCGCGCCGCCCGGACCGCTTCCTCCGCCTCGTCGAGCGCCGCCCGCACCCTCTCCAGTTCGGCGGTGAGCCGGTCGATCTGGTTCAACGCCGCGTCGCGTTCGGTCCGCAGCTGCGCGTCCTCGACCCGCCGCGCGACCTCCTCGACGTGCCGGGCCGCCGAGGCGTCGCCCACCAGCAGACCCGCCGCGGCCGCGGCCGCCGGCTCCCCCGGGTCCACCTCCAGCAGCTCGGGTTGGTTGCGGCGTGCCCAGTTGGCGACCGCCGCGCGGAACGCGGCGCTGGAGCGCACGGTCGCGAGCAGGGGCACCGCGCCCAGCCGGGCCCGCTTGGCCGGGGTGAACCTCGCGACCGGGCGGAGCTGGTGGGGAACGTCCGCGAGGGGGAGCCCGCCCAGCGCCGATGCGGAGATCTCGGCGAGGCGGAGCCGTACCGGTTCGGGGAGACCCTCCCAGTCGATCTCCGGCTCCCCGATCTCCCCGGCGGCGGGCTCGTCACCGCCCTCGCGCTGACGCACGCCGGCCCCGGCGGGCTCGTCGGTGTCGGACGGATCGCGTGGATCGGTCCCTGCGGTGTTGGCCGGCATCACACCAGGCTAAGGCGTCCGGCCAGTCACCCCAATTCCACGGCCCCCGAGCGGTCGGCAGGACGGCGGGTCATGCCTCCTCCGAACCGCCGGGACGGCCCCCGGCGCCGGTTCCCGACCACAACGGACCCGCCGGAGCGGGGCGCCTGCCACCGGGCCGGCGCCGGCCGGGAGGTCGCCGGCGCCTCGCCGGACGCCGGGACCTATCGGGGGCGGCGGTTAGCCTCCTGCCGGTGAGCACCAGGCACCCCGCCCCCGGCGCACCCGGGGCGACGACCGCCCCGCAACTGTCCTTCGACGAGCTGGGGACACCGCTGCGCGAGGTCACCTTCGTCGTCCTCGACCTCGAGACGACCGGCGGGAACGCGGAGACCGACCACGTCACCGAGATCGGAGCCGTGAAGGTGCGGGGCGGCGAGGTGCTCGGCGAGTTCGGGACGCTGGTCGACCCGGGACATCCGATCCCACCGTCGATCACCGTCCTGACCGGCATCACCCAGGCGATGGTGACCGGCGCCCCGCGCCTGGACGCGGTGCTGCCCGCGTTCCTCGAGTTCGCCTCGGGGGCCGTCCTGGTCGCCCACAACGCCCCCTTCGACCTCGGCTTCCTGCGGGCGGCCTGCCGCCGCCACGGATACGAGTGGCCCCGGCCCACCGTCGTCTGCACGGTGCGCCTGGCGCGACGGGTACTCCCCCGGGGCGAGACCCGCGACCACCGGCTCGGCACGCTCGCCGCGCACTTCCGTTCCACGACCACGCCCACGCACCGCGCCCTGGACGACGCGCGGGCCACCGTGGACGTGTTGCACGGACTCCTGGAGCGGGTCGGGGGTCTCGGGGTGCGGTCCCTGGAGGAACTGCTCGACTACACCCCCGAGGTGAGCCCGGCGCGACGCCGGAACCGGGAGCTCGCCTCCCACCTGCCGCACGCCCCCGGTGTCTACCTCTTCCGAGGCCCCCGGGACGAGGTGCTGTACGTCGGAACGGCCAGTGATCTGCGCCGGCGGGTCCGGCAGTACTTCACCGCGTCCGAGACCAGGAGCGCGGTCCGGGAGATGGCGGCACTCGCGACCCGGGTGGACCACGTGGAGTGCGCCCACCCGCTGGAGGCCCGGGTGCGTGAGCTCCGACTGCTCGCGGCGCACCGCCCCCGGTACAACCGGCGGTCGACCAGACCCGAACGCGCGTGGTGGTTGACGCTGACCGACGAGGCCTACCCCCGGCTCAGCGTCATCCGGCGTCCGGGGCCCCAGGCGTTCGGACCGTTCCCCTCACGCCGGGCCGCCACCACGGCGGTCGAAACCCTGTGGCAGGTCTCCTCCGTTCGGCAGTGCACCCGCCGCATCCCCGCCGGGGGGCGACCAGGGGACCAGGCGTGTCCGCTCCTCGACCTCGGTCGGTGCGCGGCGCCCTGCGTCGGACGCCAGGACGTCGACGCCTACCGGCCGGCGGCCGACGAGCTCACGGCGCTCTTCGCCGGGCGGGACCGGCGGCTGCTGGACGCGCTCGCGGAGCGCATCGACCGCCTCGCCGCGGACCGGCGCTTCGAGGAGGCCGCACGCGTCCGCGACGCCACCGCGCGGTTGGTGGAGTCGCTGGACCGGGGGCAGCGGTCCAGCGCGCTGGCCGAGGTCGCCGAACTCGTCGCGGCGCGACCGGACGGAGCGGGCGGGTGGCACTTCGCCGTGGTCCGCCACGGCCGGCTCGCCTCGGCCGGGTCCGCCGCGCGGGGCGTCCCACCGATGCCGGTCGTCGAGCTGCTCGTGCGTTCGGCGGAGACGGTCATCCCGGAGGACGGCCCGCTGCGGGGCGCGCCTCCCGAGGAGGTCACCGCCCTCTGGCGGTGGTTGACCACGCCGGGAACCCGGATGGTGCGCTGTTCCCAGCCGTGGACCGAACCGGCCTGGTCCGCAGGGGCCTGGCGGGAGTGGGTCGACAGGGCAGCCGCGGGGCGGGCGGCGCAGGACCTCCCGGACTGACCCCGGCGCGCCGACCCCGCGCTCAGTCGCCGTTCTCGAGGCCGAGGGAGAAGGTGGCCTCGATGTCCTGGCGCGAGTAACTGCGGAACGCGATGTGCGTGTCCGTGTCGACGACACCGGGAACCCGTCCGATCCCACCCGGGATGATCTCGGCGAGCCGCTCGTGCTCCGCGACGCGGATCAGGGCGATCAGATCCACGTCCCCGGCGCACGAGTACACCTCGGTCACCCCGTCGAGGTCCGCGATGGCCTGCGCGGCCTCGGGAATCCGGTCGGATTCGGCCTGGATGAGCACGATCGCGGTAATCACGGAACCTCCCGGGGACACCCACTGCTGTTCCGCAGTCTAGGAGCCGCCCGCCCGGCGGTCCGCTCCGGTGCCCCACCGGCTCCCGGCCGGACACGCCGACGGGGGCGGCCCCCGGTGGGTGACCGCCCCCGTCCGACGTGGTGCCACGTCGTCACCGCTTCCTCGGCGACTCCCCGCTCGTGGTGTCCTCGTCGTCGTCCTCGCCCGCGCCCAGCTCGTCGGGCCGGCGGTTCTCACCGCCGAGCAGGTTGACGTCCTCGCCGTGCGCGTCCTTCAACGCCCGCGTCTCCTCCGCCGGGTCCGGAGTCAGCAGACTTCCCTCGACCGGGTGGCCCGCCGAGCCCAGCTGGTTCATCCGCTTCGGAACCGGCGCGCCCTGGTAGGGCAGCGGGACCGCGTGGCCGTGGTCGTCCACGCCGCCCAGGGGCTGGTGGACCTCGATGAACTCACCGTGCGGCAGCCGGCGGATGATGCCGGTTTCGATGCCGTGCTCCAACACCTCGCGGTCGTGGTGCTGGAGGCCGAGGCACACCCGGTAGGTGATCAGGTACGCCAGCGGCGGCAGCAGCAACAACCCGATCCGACCGGCCCAGGTCATCGCGTTCAACGAGATGTCGAACTGCTCGGCGACGATGTCGTTGGCCCCGGAGATGAGCAGCACCATGAAGAAGGTGATGGCCATCATGCCGAGCCCGGTCCGGACCGGAGCGTCCCTCGGACGCTGCAACAGGTTGTGGTGCGCGTCGTCCTTGGTGAACTTCTTCTCGATCCAGGGATAGGCCCCGGCCACCGTGAAGATCAGCCCCATGCCCACGACCGTCGGCCAGAACACCGCCGGGATCATGTAGTTCCCGAGGTAGACCTCCCACGACGGCCACAGCCGGGTCATGCCGTCGGTCCAGATCATGTACCAGTCCGGTTGGGACCCGGCGGACACCTGCGCCGCGTTGTACGGGCCGATGTTCCAGATCGCGTTGATCTGGAAGATGCCGCCCATCAGCGCCAGCACACCGAAGACCACCGCGAAGAAGCCACCGGCCTTCACCGCGAACACCGGCATGATGCGGACGCCGACGACGTTGGTCTCCTTGCGCCCCACACCGGGGAACTGGGTGTGCTTCTGGTACCAGACCAGACCGAGGTGGATGGCGATCAACGCGAGGATGATGCCGGGCAGCACCAGGATGTGGATGGTGTAGAAGCGCGGGATGATCTCGTAGCCGGGGAACTCCCCGCCGAACAGCGCCCAGTGGATCCAGGTACCGATCACCGGGATCGAGAGCACGATCCCGGAGGCGATCCGCAGGCCCGTGCCGGAGAGCAGGTCGTCCGGCAGCGAGTAGCCGGTGAAGCCCTCGAACATGCCGAGGACGAACAGCAGGATGCCGATCACCCAGTTGAGCTCACGCGGCTTCCGGAACGCTCCGGTGAAGAACACGCGGAGCATGTGCACCACGATCGCCGCCATGAACAGCAGCGCCGCCCAGTGGTGGACCTGGCGGGCGAAGAGGCCACCGCGCACCTCGAACGAGATGT
This sequence comes from Actinoalloteichus spitiensis RMV-1378, assembly GCF_000239155.1. Classification (GTDB taxonomy): domain Bacteria; phylum Actinomycetota; class Actinomycetes; order Mycobacteriales; family Pseudonocardiaceae; genus Actinoalloteichus_B; species Actinoalloteichus_B spitiensis. Next base: position 19,444 of record NZ_AGVX02000002.1, on the reverse strand, counting down.
CCAGCGACGAGGCGTAGGCGCGGGACATCTCGATGCCCCGCATGTTCTCCAACACGCCCTGGTACTCGACGTGCTCCATCGACGGGTCGAAGAAGAGCGCCAGGTAGGTGCCCGTCAGCAGCAGCACGATGAAGCTGTAGAGGGCGATCTCACCGAGCATGAACGACCAGTGCGTCGGGAAGACCTTGTTGAGCTGCCGCCGCATCCCCTTGGCCATGTGGAAGCGGTCGTCCGCCCAGGTGGCGCCCGCTGCCGCCGCCCGAGCCGCTGCCCCCTGGGGACGGGTCGGCTTGGTGTTCAGCGTCGTCATGACTTGCGCTCCCAGAAGCCGGGGCCGACGGGTTCGATGAAGTCGCCCTGGTTGGACGTGTCCTGGTTGGTCACCAGGAACCCGTCCTCGTCGACCGTGATCGGCAGCTGGGGCAACGACCGGGTCGCGGGGCCGAAGATGGGCTTGGCGTAGCTGTGCACCACGTCGAACTGCGACTGGTGGCACGGGCACAGCAGCCGGCCGGTCTGCTGCTCGAACAGCGAGGTCGGGCAGCCGAGGTGGGTGCAGATCTTCGAGTAGGCGTAGTAGTCGCCGTAGTTGAAGTTCTCCTGGCCCTTGCGCTTGGTCGGTTCCGAACCCGGCCGCAGCCGGATCAGCATGACCGGGTTGTCCGACTTCCGCAGCGCCTTGAAGAGCGCGTGGTCGTCACCCCGCTCCGACTCCCGGAACGGGAACACCGTCTCGAAACCACCGGCCTTGAGGTCCTCGGGGCGGACCAGGGAGATCTCGTGCGGATCCCCGGTGTCCCGGCGGAGGTAGACCTTCTCGCCGTCGTAGGAGCGCCACCCGGTGTTCCACAGGGACTCGGGGCTGTCGCTGTGCGCCCACGGGTTCCTCACCAGGCCGCCGAGCGCGAAGACGCCCAGCCCGACACCGAACACGCCCGCACCGGCGAGACCGGTCCGCTTGATCAGCGACCGCCTGGCGAGGCCACTGCGCTGGCCGGAGTCGGCGAGCAGCGCGGCCGTCGTGCGCTTGTCGACCTCCGAGGAGGCGCCGTCGTGGCGCTGCTGCACCGCCATCTCCTCGGGCACGAACTTCTTGGCGTAGGAGATGACGCCGATGCCGACCGCGAGGATGGACAGGCCGAGGGTGATCCCGATCAGGGGCGTGTACAGCGAGTACAGGAAGTGCCCTTCGGAGAAGGGGCTCTCGTACTGCCACGGCCAGACCACGTACAGGACGATGAACGCCAGCCCCGAGATCGCGGCGAGGATGAACCACGCCGCCACCTGGCGCTCGGCCCGCTTCTCCGCCCTGGTGCCCTTGACCGGCCACCGGTCCTTGTACTTGACCAGTTCGACGTCGTCCAGTGCGACGCCGAGGCGTACCAGTTCTTCCTGGCTCATGTCCGCGAGCTCGGCGTCGCTCGGGACGCCCTTCTCCTGCCCGCTCATTGCTTGGCTCCGATCCACATGGTGATGCCCACCAACGCGCCGATTCCGACGACGAAGATGATGACGCCCTCCACCGCCGGGCCGAAGCCACCGAGCGCGGTGAGTCCGCCCGGGCTGTTGTTGCCGTCCGACACGGACTTGACGTACGCGATGATGTCCTGCTTCTCCTCCGGGGTGAGCTGCCGGTCGGAGAAGACCGGCATGTTCTGCGGCCCCGTGAGCATCGCGGTGTAGATCTCGTCCTCGGTCACCCCGTCCAACGCGGGGGCGAACTTGCCCGAGGACAGCGCCCCACCGCGACCGGTGAAGTTGTGGCAGGACGCGCAGTTCAGGCGGAACAGCTCGCCACCGCGGGCGGGGTTCTCGCCGCGCAACGCCTCGCCGGTGGCCTCCGGCGTCTCGGGTCCGCCCCCGTTGGCCTGGATGTACGCGCCGAGGGCCTCGACCTCCTGCGGGGAGTACCTCGGCGGCTTGCGCTGGGCCTGCGCCTCCTGGCGGGCCATGGGCATCCGGCCAGTGGAGACCTGGAAGTGGACGGAGGCCTCGCCGACGCCGATCAGGCTCGGGCCCCGGTCGGTGACACCCTCCAGGTTGCTCCCGTGGCAGGTGATGCACGCGTTGTTGTACAGCCGCTCGCCTTCGGCCACCAGTGAGGCCTGCTCGCTGGCGGTCGCGACGTGCGGAGTGGGCACGAGAGCGCTGTAGAGCGCACCCGCTCCGAACAGCGCGGCACCCAGCACGAGTACGCCGGAGATCCGGCGGCGCAGCTTGGAACGGAACCCGCTCCGCCGCTTAGCGGTGGTGGTCATGTGTGCGGCAACCCTTGCTGTCGAGTTCAGGCACGGACGGAAGAGATCAGGGGACCAGGTAGATGCAGGCGAACAGCCCGATCCACACGATGTCCACGAAGTGCCAGTAGTACGACACGACGATCGCCGAGGTCGCCTGGGCAGGCGTGAACTTGCTCATCTTCGTCCGCATGAGCAGGTACACGAACGCCACGAGTCCACCGATCACGTGCAGCCCGTGGAAGCCGGTCGTCATGTAGAAGACCGTGCCGTAGGCCGAGGAGGCGATCGTGGTGTCGTGGTGGACGATCATCGTGTAGTACTCGCCGGCCTGACCCGCGACGAAGATGGCGCCCATGATCAGGGTCACCATGTACCACCGACGCAGTCCGAAGACGTCGCCCCGCTCCGCCGCGAACACGCCGAGCTGGCATGTCACCGACGACAGGATCAGGATGATGGTGAACGGCGCCGCGTAGGCGAGGTTCAACTCCGCCGGGGGCGGCGGCCACGGCCCATCGTTCTGTGCCTTCACCGTGAAGAACATGGCGAAGAGCCCAGCGAAGAACATCAGCTCGCTGGACAACCAGACGATGGTGCCGACACTGACCATGTTGGGTCGGTTCAGCGTGTGCACGCGTTGGCTGATGGAGGGCGATGCCGTTGTCACGCGACGCATTATTACTTGGAGGAACTCCGCTCGCCCGGTCGGGTCCCGGGTCCGGCGCGGCGACCGGTCGCCACCGTGGACGGCCGGGCCGCCCGGACCGCCCCGATCGGGTCATGCCGGCGCCGCGGGCGGACCAGCTCGACACCCGTCGCCTCGTCCGGCGAGGACGTCGGGGCTGACCTGCCGGAGGAGCGAGCACCGGCCACGGCGACCGGCGGGTCCGGAACGGGGAGGGGACAGCGGGACATGAGCACCGAACGCGGGGGGTTCTGGCGCCGGTGGCGGTTCGGCCGCCGCCGTCCACGCCCTGACCTCGACCCCGACGACCCCCGGCTCGTGGTGGTCGTCACGGCCTTCGACGACACCGAGGCCGCGTCGGCGAGCCTGGCCCGGGGCACCAGGTGGCGGCCCACCGAGCCCGCCCTGCTGCGCCACCACCTCGTGCTGCCGCCCGACTCCCTCGCGCGCGCGGCCGAGCAGGTGACGGCCGAGGGCTACGCGGCGCGGACGGATCCCGAGGGCACCGAGCCCGACCCGGACGGGCGGGTGCTGCTCACCGCCGCGCGCACCCAGCTGCTCGACGCCCTGCACTGCGCCCAGGAGCGGTCGCGGATGGCGGGGCTCGCGCAACGGCTCGGCGGCGACGCCCTGGGCTGGGAGGCCCTCCAACCCGAGGTCGGTTAACGGATAGCATCAGCGGGCATCGCTCGCGATCCCGCTGGAGGTTCAGGCGCAGATGAGCACGAACATCACCAACGTCCTGGTGTTCAGCCACCGCCCCGAGGTGCGGGACGCGATCATGACCGCCGTGGGCCGGCGCCCGGCGCCCGACCTGGGTCGGGTCAGGTACGTGGAGGCGGCCACCATCGACGAGGTCGTGTCCGTCGTCGACGGGGGTGGCGCCGACCTGCTGATCCTCGACGGTGAGGCCCAGCCCACCGGTGGGATGGGGATCTCCCGGCAGCTCAAGAACGAGATCGCGGCCTGTCCGCCGGTCGTGATCGTGGTGCGCCGCCGGGACGACCGGTGGCTGGCCACCTGGTCCCAGGCCGACGCGGTGCTGGTCCACCCGCTCGACCCGCTGGCGGCGGCCGAGACGGTCGCCGAAGTCCTCCGCACGACGGCATCGCCGGTCGTGCACGGCTGAACGGAGCCGCCGTGTCCGACACCGCCCAGACCTGGCCCGGTCTGCTGTCGAGGCTGACCGCCCGCGTCGACCTGTCCCGGGCCGACACGGCGTGGGCGATGGACCAGATCATGAGCGGCACGGCGACCGGGGCGCAGATCGGCGGCTTCGTCGCCGCGTTGCGCGCCAAGGGTGAGGTCGCCGAGGAGATCGAGGGCCTGGCCGAGGCGATGCTCGGGCACGCGCGCCGCATCGACGTCGGTGCCGGGGCGGTGGACGTCGTGGGCACCGGTGGGGACGGCGCGCACACCGTCAACATCTCGACCATGACCTCGATCGTCGTGGCCGCGGCGGGGCTGCGCGTGGTCAAGCACGGCAACAGGGCGGCCTCGTCCAAGTGCGGGACGGCCGACGTGTTGGAGCGGCTCGGCGTGGCGATCGACCTCACCCCCGAAGGCGTCGAGCAGTGCGTTCGCGACCTGGGCATCGGCTTCTGCTTCGCGCCCACCTTCCACCCGGCGATGCGGCACACCGGCGCGGCCCGGCGGGAACTGGGCATCCCCACCGCCTTCAACGTCCTGGGGCCGTTGACCAACCCCGCCCAGCCCTCGGCCGGGCTGATCGGCTGCGCCGACCCGAGGATGGCTCCGGTGATCGCCCGGGTGCTGGCCGGTCGCGGCAATTCCGTGCTGCTGGTCCGGGGTGACGACGGCCTCGACGAGCTGACGACGACCACCACCTCGACGGTGTGGGTCATCCACGACGGCCAGGTCCGGCAGGACGTCGTGGATCCGGTGGCGCTCGGTGTGCCGCTGGGCACCGCCGAGGCGCTGCGGGGCGGCGAGGCCGACTTCAACGCCGAGGTGGTGCGCGAACTGGTCGCGGGGCGCACCGGGCCGGTGCGCGACGCCGTCCTGCTCAACGCCGCCGGCGCCCTGACCGCGCACGCCGGCTTCCGGGGGACCCTGGTGTCCGAGCTGCGGGGCAACCTCGAGCGCGCGGCCAGGGCCATCGACTCCGGCGCGGCCGCGGACCTGCTGTCCCGGTGGGTCGACCACTCGACGGCGCTCCGCTCCCGGTTCCGCTGATCGCGGCGCGCTGGCGCCCCGCCGGGCGACCGGGCGTTGGGGCGTGCCGCCCCGCCCCGGCCCAGGCCGCGCACACCGCGGCACCTCACACGTTCCTCACCGGCTCGTGCTGCCGCTGAGCCGCCCGCTGCGCGCCGTTCCGGCCGGCCCCGGAGTGATCCCCACCCCCGTGCGGCTCGGGGCGACCTGGACCTCCGGGGTCACACCGGCACCGGCGACGAGGCCGGGGCGCACCGGCGGCCACCTCGCCGCTCCGCCGCCGGGGGCGCGCGCAGGGATCTGCCGTCTCCGGGACGACCGGCGGTCCCGATCATCCCCCACCGGTCGGCGCCCCTGGCGGAGCGAGCAGCGCGGGCGGGACCGTCCCGGAACACGACGAAGGCCCGGATCACCGATCCGGGCCTTCGTCCTGGCCGTCTGAGCCGACCCGCGCGTCGCGGGCGGACCGTCACTCGTGCTCGGGGCCCCGGTGGTACTCGAACAGCAGACCGCCCACCGTCAGCAGCACCGCGACCGCACCAGCCACGATCAGGTACATGTGGAACATCGCCAGACCAACACCGGTCAACGCGCAGGCACCGGCGAGACCGAGCGGCCAGTAGCTCCCGGGGCTGAAGAAGCCGAGCTCGCCGGCGCCGTCACTGATCTCGCCGTCCGGGTTGTCCTCCGGACGTTCGTCCATCCGCCGCGCGATGAACCGGAAGTAGATGCCGATCATCAGGGCCAGCAGTCCGGTCAGGAACAGTGCCGTGACGCCGACGGGCTCCTGCGCCCAGAACAGGTAGACAGCCGCCACGACGATGCAGAACACCGCCGTCAGCTCGAAGATCCTCGCTTCGACCTTCATCGAGTCCTCGCTCTCAAACTCCGCTGCGCCGACGCGGTCAGTTGCCGTCCCGCGTGCTGGCCTCGCGGGCCGTGCGGTCGGTCTCGAACGGGTAGGTGGTGACTGCCTGCGGGGCGCAGAGCTCACCGCAGTCCATCTCGGTCAGCGCCTCGGCGGCCGTGTAGGGCGCACCCGTGGTCGGGTTGTCCTGCGTCCGCAACCCCATGTACTCGTCGAACAGGTCGGTCGGCAGCGCACGGACCTCGAAGTTCATCATCGCGTGGTACGAGCCGCACAGCTCGGCACACCTGCCGACGAAGGATCCGGAGCGGTCGATGGTGTTCTGGAAGACGTTGTCCTGGTTGTTCGCCTCGGGGTTCGGGATGTTGTCCCGCTTGAACAGGAACTCGGGAACCCAGAAGGAGTGGATCACGTCATTGGAGTACAGCTCGTACTGGATCACCTGGTCGGTGGGCAACACCAGCAGCGGGATCTCGTCGCTCGTGCCGACGGTGCTGACCTCCTCGCCGTCCGGGGTGGTGTAGCCCTGGTAGCGGAACTCCCAGTTCCACTGGAAGGCCACCACGTCGACGGTCACGTCCGGCTCCTCCTCGGTGTTGGTGACGTAGTTCTGCGTCACCGCCGTGAAGTAGAAGAGCACGGAGATCATCACCACCGGGATCACCGTGTAGACGATCTCCAGCGGAACGTTGTACTGCGTCTGCCTGGGCATCTCGTCGCCGCGCTTGCGGTGGAAGATGACAGGCCACAGGATCAGGGCCCAGACGATGACACCGACGACCAGGGCGGCGATCACCGACCAGGTCCAGAGCTGGCGCATGTCGGTCGCCTGCGGGGTGATTCCCTCGGGCCACCCGAAACGAAGTACGTCCCCGGCTGAGCACCCGGTGGTCGCGATGGCGACCAGGCCGAACAAACCGCTCAGCTTGGTCAGCCGTGCTGCCTTCGGACCCACTACTCGACGCCTCCTCGCTCAGACTTTCCGCCGTGGCGGTACCGCGTCGCCGCCACGTCCAGCGCGCGAGCAACGCCGCCGGATCTCGTGCGGAAGCGTAGCCCAGCAACTTGTGCACCGCCGTCCCGGGGTGAGCCGCGACGGACGGCCGGCGCCCCCGGCATACTGGCCAGACGTCCCGACGGACGTCAGAACTGCAACCCGATGTGGGAAGGTGCGGAACGGCGTGTGTGGCCTACTGGGTCTGGTCTGCCCCACTGAGAACGACGCCACGGCGGCTCGCGCCTCCGTCGCGGAAGCGATGCGCTGCCAGCGGCACCGCGGTCCGGACGAGACCGCGACGCTCCAGCGGGACGAGGTGGTCTTCGGCTTCAACCGGCTGTCGATCATCGACGTCGAGCGCTCACACCAACCGCTCACCTGGGGGCCGCCCGAGTCCCCCGAGCGCTACACCATCATCTTCAACGGCGAGATCTACAACTACCTCGAACTCCGGGCGGAGCTGGTCGAGCAGTTCGGCGCCCGGTTCGGCACGGACGGCGACACCGAGGCGATCGTGGCCGCCTACCACTACCTCGGCCCGTCGGCGGTGGGTCGCCTGCGCGGCATGTTCGCCTTCCTCGTCTGGGACTCCGAGCGGCAGGTCGTCTTCGGTGGCCGTGACCCGTTCGGGATCAAGCCGCTGTACTACATCACCGGTCCGCACGGGGTGGCCTTCTCCAGTGAGAAGAAGAGCCTGCTGCACCTGGCGCCGTCCCTGGGCCTCCAGCCGGCGCTGAACCAGAGCGCGCTCCAGTACTACCTGACGCTCCAGTACGTCCCCGAGCCCGCGTCGCTGCACCACGGCATCCGGCGGATCGAGTCGGGTACGTCGTTCACCATCGAGCCGGGCAGCCAGCCGGTGACCGAGCGGTACTTCACCCCCACCTTCGCCCCCCGCCCGACGACGGGGCCCTCGGACTCCAACCGCCTGTACACCGAGATCGCCGACGTGATGCGGGACTCGGTCGCCAAGCACATGCGGGCGGACGTCACGGTGGGTTCCTTCCTCTCCGGGGGCATCGACTCGACCGCGATCGCGGCGCTGGCCAAGCAGCACAACCCCCAGCTGATCACCTTCACGACGGGGTTCGAGCGGCAGGGCTACTCGGAGGTCGACGTGGCCGCCGAGTCCGCGGCCGCGATCGGGGTCAAGCACGTCGTCCGCACGGTGTCCGCCGACGAGATGATGGAACACCTGCCCTCGGTCGTCTGGTACCTCGACGACCCGGTCGCCGACCCGGCGCTCGTCCCGCTGTGGTTCATCGCCCGGGAGGCGCGCCAGCACGTGAAGGTCGTGCTCTCCGGTGAGGGGAGCGACGAGCTCTTCGGCGGCTACACGATCTACCGGGAGCCCCTGTCACTGGCGCCGTTCGAGAAGGTGCCCGGCACGCTGCGCAAGGTCATGGGCCGGGTGTCGGCGAGGATCCCGGAGGGCGTCCGGGGCAAGGACCTGCTGCGGCGGGGTGCCCTGTCGTTGGAGGAGCGCTACTACGGCAACGCCCGGATCTTCCGCGACGACCAGCTCCGGCGGGTGCTGCGAACCTTCGACCCGGTGCTCTCGCACCGCGACATCACCGCGCGCGCCTACCGGGAGTCCGAGGGCTGGGACCCGGTCACGCGGATGCAGTACGTCGACATGTTCACCTGGCTCCGGGGCGACATCCTGGTCAAGGCCGACAAGGTGACCATGGCCAACTCGCTGGAGCTGCGGGTGCCCTTCCTCGACCCCGAGGTGTTCCGGGTGGCCTCCCGCATCCCGCTGGAGGAGAAGATCACCCGGGAGACCACCAAGCACGCGCTGCGGCAGGCCCTGCGGGACATCGTCCCGGCGCACGTGCTCAACCGCCGCAAGCTGGGCTTCCCGGTCCCCCTCCGGCACTGGCTGCGGGACGAGATGTACGCCTGGTCGCGGGATGTCGTCCAGCGTTCGGACACCGACAAGCTGATCGACAAGAACGCGGTGCTGGCCATGATGGAGGAGCACCGGAACGGGTCGATCGACCACAGCAGGCGGATCTGGGCGTTGGTCGTGTTCATGCTCTGGCACGGCATCTTCGTGGAGGGTCGGATCACTCCCGAGATCCCCGAACCGCACTACCCCGTTCGGGTGTAGGGCGGCGGCGGTTCCGAACGGGGTGTCGGTTACGTTCGGCAACCGGCACCCCACCCGGCCGAGTGAAACCCGGTCAGGGGGCACCCTCGGGCAATATTACTCACCAGTAGCGCTGGGAACGGTCGGTCGCGCTGCCTACCGTCGACGGTGTGGACACACCGGGCAGGATCGATCCGGCATCGCTGCGCGAGCTCATCGCCGACGGCGGCCAGGTCCCCGCTGACCTGCTGAAAGCCGAGGCCGAGGTACCAGCTCCACGGCCCGCGCCCGTCTGGGAGGTCGACGACGAGTGCGTCGACCAGGTCGGCGACGTCCCCAGCGTCGGCGACTGCGGCTGATCGGCCGCCACCGGGGCGGACCTCCGCGCCGCCGCCGGGTACGGAGGGGCACGCGCTCGCCACTCGACCGAGGGGCACCGGGCACGACGGGAGCTGCGCACCGCGGACCCGACCGACCTGCCCGGCGCCCCCGTCCGAGCGCTCTCGTGCGCACGGGGTGGCACAACCCCCGGTCAGCTCCCGGACCGCCCCGCCGGGGATCGGCGGAACCACCCGGCCTTCGCCGGCCGTGGCGAGTCCCGCTCCCGCAGGGGGTGCGAGATCCCACCCCGCCCCTCCGCACTGCGACGGGCCGAGCGAGGGGGTCGACGCCAGTCGTCGCTCGCGGCGTGCGGGCGCGGGCACGGCAGCCCGGGCCCGTGGGGTGGCCGACCGGCTCCCCGGATCGTCGTGCTCCGGCCCGCCGACCGGCCACCGCCGGACACGGCCGGGGTAGGGAGGGCGGGCGGCTCCGGGGAGTTCGCACATCCCACCGGCGCGGACCGGGCGGCCCCCGCCCCCACCGCCTCCCCTGGTCCCCGGACCGCCGGGTTCCCGACCGCCCCCGCCGTGGGGATCGGCGCCTCCGCGCTGCCGGAACGGCTCGTTCACCTACCCCTTCGTGCGACTTCCTTGGTCATTTTCCGCGCCCTACGGTTGGGGGAACGACGAGGAAGTGGGACCGCAGGACCCGTGTCAGCCGACGCCCGCCTCGCACGGAAGGTCAGGCCATGTGGAGCAACCCGTTGTCGATCATGACTCTGCTGGGGTTCGTCGGGGTGGTCGGCGGCGGCTGGACGATGTGGAGCACCAGGCGGTCCCCCCGGCCCCGGCGTCCCTCGACCAGGCAGGTGGTCCGGGCGCGGGCGAGCCAGGTTCGACTCCGAGCCGAGCGCTACTCGGTGCAGGCGATCCTGGACCGGTGCCAGGGGGGACGGCCGGTGGGAGCAGCGCCACCCCGGCGGGGCCGGGAGCGGGCGGTGGGTCCGGTCGGCCTGGCCGGATGGCCGCCGCTGCTGGCGGGGGTGCCGGACACCGCGGGACCGCTGGCCACGGAGTTGGGCAGGGTCCGGGTCGAACTGGGGGCGCGACCGGTGGCGCGGGCTCGCCGGCTCGCGGGGCCGGTCGGCTCGCCGCGGCGGGCCGGCTGATGGCCGGCGAGGACGGGCCTCCGGCACGGCGGGCACGCCGGACGTGGTGACCATGACCGACCCCTCCCGACGACCGGTACGGCGTTACTGGGCCTTCGGCCTGACCTTCCGCTGGGTGGAGAACGACGGCTACGTCGTGGTCAAGAGGGGGTACGTCGACGAGGGGAGCACCGTGATCCAGGTGCACTCCCGCCACTTCCCCGTGCAGGACCGACCGGGGGAGACGACGGGGCACGACCAGTCCACCTGGCTGGCGACCATCCCCACGCCGGCCGCGCGCTGGTACGAACCGGCCGCGCTGTCGGAACTGGCGGCGGCCTGGGCGGCGGCGCACACCCGGCCCGGTGCCGCCGGCCCCTCCCGGGCGCTCGGCTGACCTACCACCGGCTGCACCTGGCCCCGCCCCGGCTCGGAGGCACCCGGACATGGGAAACGGCCCGTGCCCGGCGAAACCGGACACGGGCCGAATCCTCCCGCTACCTCGCGGTTCCGCTGACGGCGCCCGTCAGTGGAACGAGTCGCCGCACGCGCAGGACCCGGTCGCGTTCGGGTTGTCGATCGTGAAGCCCTGCTTCTCGATGGTGTCGACGAAGTCGATCACCGCGTCCTGCACGTAGGGCGCGCTCATCCTGTCGACGACCACCTTCAGCCCGTCGAAGTCGCGGGTCGCGTCCCCGTCGAGCATCCGCTCGTCGAAGAACAGCTGGTAGCGCAACCCGGCGCAGCCACCGGGCTGGACGGCGATCCGCAGGTGCATGTCGTCGCGGCCCTCCTGGGCCAGCAGCGCCTTGGCCTTCGTGGCTGCCGAGTCGCTCAGCGTGACGCCGTGGGTGGCGGGCTCCTTGGTGGCAGTCTCCTGGGCGGTCATGGCTCTCCCTCAAAGTCCTGCTGGTCGGGGCGAGCTCGGCCCCGTGTCTCGTGCGGGAGCCGTGAGACTCCCGCGTCCATACTGACACAGGAGGGCGAGCGGGGGACACGCGCGCGCGTCCCAGCCGGCGGCCTCAGCGCCCTCCCCACTGGCCGGCGACGTCGGCGGCCAGCGCGGCCAAGGTGCGCGCCGGCTCGGCCAGGGCGGCGTCCACCGACCCGGCGTGCTCGGCGACGGAGAAGGCACGTTCCACGCCCACGGCCGCCGCCTCGCGGCGGCCCACGGCCACCTGCCCGGCGAGGACGAGGCAGGGGACGCCCCGTTCGGCTGCGGCCCTGGCCACGACGGTCACCAGCTTGCCGCGCAGCGACTGCCAGTCGAAGCTCCCCTCGCCGGTGAGCACCAGGTCGGCGGTGTCGAGGGCCTCGTCGAGGCCGGTGAGCGTTCTCACCAGGCCGGCTCCCGACTCGGTCGTCCCGCCGAGCGCCAGCAGGCCCGCTGCCAGCCCGCCGGCGGCGCCGGCGCCGGGGACGTCGCGGACGTCCCTGCCGGTGGCGGCGGTGAGGGTGTCGGCCCAGCGGGACAGCGCGGTGTCCAGGGCGGCGACGGTGGCGGCGTCGGCGCCCTTCTGCGGACCGAAGACGGCGGCGGCGCCGTGCTCACCCACCAGCGTGTGCTCGACGTCCGAGGCGAGGACCACCCGCATCCCGTCCAGGTTCGCCGTGCCCCTGATGCCGGCACAGCCGGCGAGGGCGAGCCCACCGGGTTCCAGGGGAGCGCCGTCGTCGTCCACGGCCACCGCACCGAGGGCGGACAGCATCCCGGCGCCGCCGTCGGTGCTCCCCGAGCCGCCGAGACCCACGACGGCCGTGGCCACGCCGGCGTCCCTGGCCGCCGCCAGGAGTTCTCCCACCCCCTTCGTACCGGCGCGGCCGGCGTTCTCCGGGGTGCGGTCGGGTACCAGGTGCAGGCCACAGGCCTGGGCCGACTCCAGGTACGCGGTGCCGGACCGCACTCCGGTGGAGGCCCGCTCGGCCCGCACCTCCAGCCACTCCGCCTCCACCGGGTCGCCGAGCGGCCCGCTCACCCGCCTGCGGTGCACCGTGCCGCCGAGCGAGGCCCGCAGGACGTCGACGAAACCGGGACCGCCGTCCGCGACCGGGCGGGCCACCAGCTCGTCGCCGGGACTGCCCCGCCGCCATCCCTCGGCGATCGCCGCGGCGGCCTCCGGGGCGGTGAGGGTGCCGCCGAAGCAGTCAGGTGCAACCAGGATGCGCATGGCGGCCAGCCTACGAAGGTCGTCGGCGACGAGGAGCGCCGGCGACGGGGGATGGCCCGTTCCGGCACGATGCGGACGAGCCCGACACTCCCGTCGGCGACGGCGCGGCCTCATTTAGGCTGGTGCATGTGAGGTTCCTTCGCCGCAAGACGAACGCTGACAGCCCCACCGAGGACAGCCAGACGGTTCTGGTGGCGGAGGAGGCTGCCGAGACGAAGCCGGCCGGCTACACGCCGGGCAAGGGGCGGCCCACTCCCAAACGCCGGGAGGCCGAGGCACGCCGCCGGGGTCCGGTGGCTCCTCCCCCGAAGACCCAGCGCGAGGCGATCCGCCGGATGCGGGGCAACAAGGAGGAACGGCGTCGCGCCACCGCCGAACGGCGGGAGCGGATGATGTCGGGCGACGACCGCTACCTGCTGCCCCGGGACCGGGGCCCGGTGCGCGCCTACGTGCGCGACCTGGTCGACTCGCGCCGCAACCTGATGGGCCTGTTCATGCCGCTGGCCCTGCTGGTGTTCGTGTCGCTGGTCGCGATGCCGATGGAGGTCCAGCAGTACTCGGGCCTGGTCACCTCGGCCATGTTGATCGTGATGATCGTCGAGGGCGTGAGCCTGGGTCGGATGATCGTCAAGAGGGTCCGGCTGAAGTTCCCCGACCACACCGGGCGCGGGTTCGGCCTCGGTTGGTACGCCTTCACCCGGGCGACCCAGATCCGCAAGCTGCGGGTGCCCCGTCCACGGGTCACGCCCAAGGACGCCAAGCGCGTCTGGAGCTGAGGACGTCGCGGGGCCGCTGGTCCCGGCGGAACGAGGTCGACCAGCACCGGCCAGCCGTCGGCAGCGCGAGTTCGTTAACGAGGCGAAGGACCCGGGTACGATCCGGGGCATGGAGTTCCGTCGCCTGGGCCGAAGCGGCCTGTCCGTCAGTGAGATCTCGTACGGCAACTGGCTGACCCACGGCTCGCAGATCGAGGAGGAGCAGGCCAAGGCCTGCGTGCACGCGGCGCTGGACGCCGGTATCACCACGTTCGACACCGCCGACGTCTACGCCGGCACCAAGGCCGAGTCCGTGCTGGGTCGCGCGTTGGCCGGGCAGCGCCGCGAGGGCCTGGAGATCTTCACCAAGGTCTTCTGGCCGACCGGGGAGGGCCCGAACGACCGCGGCCTCGGCCGCAAGCACATCATCGAGTCGGCCAACGCATCGCTCCGGCGGTTGCAGGTGGACTACGTCGACCTGTACCAGGCCCACCGCTTCGACCGCACTGTCCCGTTGGAGGAGACCTTCCTCGCGTTCGCGGACCTGGTCCGGCAGGGCAAGGTCCTCTACGTCGGGGTGTCCGAGTGGACCTCGGAGCAGATCGCCAGGGGCGCCGAGCTCGCCCGCGAGCTCCGGGTTCCGCTCATCTCCAACCAGCCGCAGTACTCGGCGCTCTACCGGGTCATCGAGTCGCAGGTCGTGCCGACCTGCGAGCGGGAGGGCATCAGCCAGATCGTCTGGTCCCCGATCGCGCAGGGTGTGCTGACCGGCAAGTACCTGCCGGGGCAGCAGCCGCCCGCCGACTCGCGGGGGTCGCACGAGTCGACGAAGAACATGGTCTCCCGCTGGCTGCGGGACGACGTGCTGGAGCGGGTGCAGCGGCTCCGGCCGCTGGCCGACGAGGCGGGGTTGTCCCTCGCCCAGCTGGCCGTGGCCTGGGTGCTCCAGAACAGGAACGTGGCCTCGGCCATCATCGGCGCCTCCCGCCCGGAGCAGGTGACCGAGAACGTCAAGGCGGCCGGTGTCACCCTGGAGCAGGAGTTGCTCGACCGGATCGACGAGGTCCTGGGTGACGTGGTCGAGCGGGACCCGCTGCTGACCGTCTCCCCCTGATCCCCCGGACCTCACGCGTCCTTCCCGGATGGTGGGGGCGGCGTCCGCCTCAGACGCAGGACGCCGCCTCCTGCCAGCCGTCATCACCCTCCCGGGGGTCGTCCGGCCCCCAGCTCGCCGAGCTCAGCCTCGAGGCGACCTCACCGGCCGCCGTCAGCGTTCCGTGCCCGTCGAGGCTGGTGGTGGCCCACACCCCCGTCTCGTTGCCCACACCGCGAACCCCGATCGGCACCGCGACCAGGTAGACGTGCCGGTAGGAGGAGGACTTCACCGCGGCCCCCGGCCCGGCGACGAAGGCGTCCTCGGTGAGGACGGACCGGATCCGGTCCATCAGCCGGTCCGGCACCTCCTGGCACCGGTCGGAAGGCTCGGCGCAGGCGCCGGTGAGCGAGCTGGCGAGCACGCTGATCATGCCGGTCACGAACATCATTCGGGCCGCGCGCACGGATGTGTCCCCTCCCAAGGAGTCAGCTTCGGCCGGCGGCCTCGGGGCGCCCTGACCAGTCGCCGGGTTCCCGCGATCCCGCTCGCCTAATCCGCCTGGCCACTCCGCCGTCAACCAGACGAGTTATCGGCCGGCCCCGGGACCACGTTGAGGCCCGCCGTGCTCGCCGCCGAAGTCTCGACGAACCGCCGTTGCCCCGGGGTGAACACGCCCGCCACCGTGGGGAGATGGTGCTCAGCTCCGGCGCCGACGCAGCAGCACCGCGGCGCCGATCCCGGCGACGGCCATGATCGCCACGCCGATCGCCGAGGTCACCGACATCCCCTGCACGAAGGCCGCTCTGGCGTTGTCCATCAGCACGGCGGCCAGCTCGGCGGGCAGGCCGGCGGCGGCGCTCTCGGCACCGGCGATGGTCTCGCGGGCGGCCCCGGCCGCCTCCCCGGGCACGCCGGCCGGGATGACGAGGTCGCGTTGGTAGACGGCGATGAGCACGCTGCCCAGCACCGCCGTGCCGAGGGCGGCGCCGAGTTCGTAGGCCGTCTCCGAGATCGCCGCCGCCCCGCCCGCGCGGGCGGGCGGTACCGCGCCGACGATGGCGTCGTTGGTCAGCGTCTCGGCCAGACCGACCCCGGCACCCAGCACGGCGAAGGCCACCACCAGCTGGGCGGCTCCGCCGTCGACCGGCAGCCCGACCGCGATGACGTAGCCGCACGCGGCGGCGAGGAGTCCGGCGCTGATCAGGACCGGCACCCGGATGTGGCGGGCGAGCAGGACGGCCAGCAGCGCCGCCACCACCTGGGCCAGCAGGCCGGGTAGCAGGCGGACACCCGCCTCCACCGGGCTCAGGCCGAGCACCAGCTGGAGGTACTGCGAGACGAAGAACAGGAACCCGACCAGCGCGAGGACGCTGAGGAGGTTGCTGGTGACCGCGACGCTGAACATCCGTTCTCGGAACAGCCGCAGGTCGAGCAGCGGCTTCGGCCGGTTCAGCTGCCGGCGGGTGAACAGCACCGCGAAGAGGGCCCCGACCGCCAGGGGGACCAGGGCCTCGGGCGAGGCGCCCGTCTTGGCCAGCGCCTTCACTCCGTAGACGACCGGCAGCATCGCCGCGAGGGAGAGCCCGACGCTGACGAGGTCGAAGGGGCCGGGTGCGGGATCGCGGGACTCGGGCAGCAGCAGGGGTCCCAGCACGAGCAGCAGGACCATGACCGGCACGTTGACCAGGAACACCGAGCCCCACCAGAAGTGTTCGAGCAGCCAGCCGCCGAGGATCGGGCCGAGTGCGGCGCCTCCCGCGAAGGCGGAGGACCAGACCGCGATGGCCAGCCTGCGCTGGCCCGGGTCGAGGAAGGTGCTCCGGAGCAGGGAGAGGGTCGAGGGCATCAGCGTGGCCCCGAACACGCCGAGCAACGCCCGGGCCGCCACCAGCAGGTCGGGGCTGGTCGCGTAGGCGGCGAGGATCGAGACGAGGCCGAAGCCGGCTCCGCCGACCAGCAGGAGCCGGCGGCGGCCCAGGCGATCGCCGAGCCCGCCCATCGTGACCAGGAGCCCGGCCAGCATGAGGGAGTAGATGTCGACGATCCAGAGCAGCTGGGTTCCCGAGGGCGCGAGCTCCAGGCTCAGCGCGGGCACCGCGAAGCTGAGGACGGTGTTGTCCACCGCGACGAGCAGGACGGGCAGCATCAGCACCGCCAGCGCGCCCCACTGGCGGGCACCCGCCCTGGGGACGGGCCCGACCTCGCGGATCGCTGGTTCCACCGCGCCTGACATGATCTCCTCCTCCAACTGTACCGTCCAGACGGTACACTCGCGGAGGAGCGATTCGCCACTGAGTAGGGTGGCGCGCATGAGTGCCGCCCGTGACCGCATCCTGGACGCCCTGGAGAGCCTCCTGGTCGACAAGGGGGTGTCCGCCGCCACCCTCGACGCGGTCGCCGCCGAGGCCGGGGTGTCCAAGGGCGGGCTGCTGTACCACTTCGGCAGCAAGGAGGCCCTGTTCACCGGGATGCTGGAGCGGCTTCGGCAGCGGGGTGCCGAGGATGTCCGCCTCATGCTCCAGTCCCCCGGGGGGCCCACCCGCTACCACCTGGAGACCTCGATGGTCGAGCGGGGCGACCCCCTGCACCGCTCCTTCGTCGCGGCCACCCTCCTCGCCCAGTCCACCGGTGGCCAGGCCAGGGACGTCATCGTCGAGCTCAACCAGCGCTACCTGGACGCGCTGCTCACCGAGATCGACGACCCCGAGCTGGCCAGGATCGTCCAGCTCGTCGGAGACGGCATCTACTTCAACTCGGCGATCGACGCGCAGCGCCCCTCGGAGATCGCACCGGTACTCGAACGGGTTCGGCGGCTGGTCAGCGAGGCGGCAACCCGCTGAGCCGACCAGCCGCCGGCGACGTCAGGCCCTGGCGTCGGCGAGTTCCGGTTCCGGCGCGGACCGTCGGGCGAACGGAGCGCGGAGGGTGGCCACCAGGTGTGCCCGGTTGCGGACGACGGCGATGGCCGCGAGGACCGCGTACACCCCGGAGATGACGTACCTGGCCTCCTGGCCGGGGAAGAGGAACTGCACCAGGAACAGCCCGAGCAGCGTCCAGGCCGCCCACCGGGGGAAGCGCAGGGCCAGCAGCACGGCGACCCCGAGCATCGTCTGCGTCGCCGTCAGCACGAACTCCTCGATCTGGCGACCGTCGAGCTGGAGCGCGGTCGGGCCACCGCCGATCAGGTAGGCGATGGGCAGGCTCCCCACCAGCAGGGTCCACTGGTTGACCTTGGCCGACACCAGGGTGCCGATCGCGATCGCCCCCTTGCCCCGGAGCGCGAAGAGGATGGCGACGATGAACTCCGGTGCCTCCGAGGCCAGCGGCGCGAGCCACTGCACCAGGAGGAACTCGTCGATCCCGAGGACGGATCCGGTCGCCACCAGGGCGTTGGCGAAGGGTTCCGCGCACAGCAGGATGACGGCGGCCGACACGACGAAGAGCCCGACCACCAGCGGACGACGTCGCCGAGCGGGGAGCGCCCCGATGACGGCGGCCGGTCCGACCAGCTCCGCCTCCGGGGTGTCGACCCGGGACACCCGCCAGAGGTAGAACAGGAAGAACGCCAGGAGCGCGACCCCCAGGACCAGGTGGATCTGCCCGGTCAGCGGGATGACGAGGGCGATGACCGAGGCGATCGCGAGGAAGCCCAGCTCCACCCGGTAGCCGGGGTGGAGGACCAGTTCCCGGATCGGTTTGCCGGACCGGCGCCGCGCGACGAACAGGGCCACCAGCACGACCACGGACCAGCCGAGTCCGAGCAGCAGCCGGTTGGAGCCGGTCATGTTCGCCGCCGCGTAGGCGACGTGCTCGGGGTTCTCGGCCGCGGTGTAGGCGAAGTACAGGTCGACCGCGTACTCCGGGAGCACCGCGATGAGCGCCAGCAGCGCGATCGCGAGACCACCGGAGATGTCGACCTCGGCGGCCTCGGCGGCCCAGGCGAGCACGAAGGCCGACGCGACGACAGCGGCGCCGAACACGGCCAGGGAGAGCACCGGGGGCGTCTCGACACCACCGAAGCGCACCACGAGTGCGGGGAACGCCAGCAACAGACAGATCCCCAGCGGCCGGAACAACCTGGCAAACATCGAACCCTTCCCCTCGGCGGGTCCGGCCGGTTCGCCACGGGGACAGAACTCCGGCCAGACGTCAGTCATGGCCGAAGGTCTCGTTCACCCTGGTCAGGGCCTCGTCACCGGAGGCAGGGGCCTCAGTGTGTCGACGACGAGCTTGCGAACTACTCCCCTTCGGAGGCCCACAGCCTGCCACACGTTTAGACGTTTTCGCAAGTGTGGAAGTTTTGATCGGGCGTCGATCCGAAACCGGACACGACTGGCCCAGGCGCGGCCGCCCGGTCACGAGGAGAATGGGAAGGACCATGAACGACAAGACCGTGGCGCGCACGAGACCGCCAGAAGCGTCCACCGGACCCACGGCGGCTCAGCTCGCCTCGGCGGCCGGCACCTTCGACCTGCTGTCCACGCCGACCAGGCTCCACCTGGTGTGGCTGATGTCCCAGGGAGAACACGACGTCGGCACCCTGGCCGCACGCGTGGGCGTCAACATCGCCACCGTCAGCCAGCAGCTCGGCAAGCTCCGGCTGGCCGGGATCGTCACCTCGCGCCGTGAGGGACGCCGGCACATCTACACGGTGGAGGACCCGCACGTCCTCACCCTGGTCGAGCAGATCTTCGAACACATCGCGCCGGACGGTTCGCTGGCACCCGACCCACCCCGCCAGTCCTGACGTTCAGCGGCACCAGGGGCGGCACGCGGTCGACGTGCCAGCCCGCACGTCGCACGGCGCTCCGGACCTGGCAGCGGCGGCACCGGGACGCCCCGCCCGAGGCGGGGCGGGCGGGGACACCGGCCGGGCGGTGCATCCGCCCCCCGCGTCCCC
>NZ_AGVX02000003.1 GCF_000239155.1 Actinoalloteichus spitiensis RMV-1378 | reverse complement strand
CTCCGCCGGGCTCGCCACCGGCTCCGCACCGGGGAGCCCGGCGGAGCTGGTGGCGCCGCGCTGGTGACCCCCGGCGGCCCGGACCCGGTGACCCGGTCGGCCGGACTCCCTCACACCTCGTGGCGGACGCCCGGCGAGGCCAGCTCGGTGGGACCGCCGAAGGCGCGGGCGGCCTCGGCGGCGACCGCCGGTGCCTCCTCCCAGGGGGCGACGTGGGTCACCAGCAACCGGCGCGCCCCCGCCCGCCTCGCGAGTTCCCCGGCCTGCCGGCCCGACAGGTGCAGGCCGGGTGGAGTGCCCGGCCGGTCCGGCCAGGTGGCCTCGGCGAGCAGCAGGTCGGCCTGCTCGGCCAGCCGCCGGACGGTCGGACCGCCGCCCGTGTCCCCCGTGTAGGCGAGGACCCGGTCCCCGTGCCGGACGCGGAACCCGAACGCCGGGCAGGCGTGCGGCACGGGGAACGCGTTGATCTCCAGGTCGCCGATCCGGGCCGGGGTCCCGGCGAGGTCGTCGAGGTCGCGGAAGTCGAGGACGTCGGTGAGGTCCGTGGTCGCGGCCTCCTCGGGTTCGGCCGCGTAGAGGCTGGCGAGCCGTCGCGCCGCGCCGCGCGGCGCGTAGACCGGCAGCCGCCGGGCCGCACGGGACGGGCGGGGCTGGTAGCGCAGGGAGACGACCAGGGCGGCCATGTCCGCGCAGTGGTCGGCGTGCAGGTGGGAGAGCAGGACCGCGTCCAGGTCGATCGGGTCGACGTGACCGGTCAACGGACCGTAGGTGCCGTTGCCCAGGTCGAGGGCGACACGGGTCCGCCCGGTCGTCACCAGGTAACCGGAGGCGGGCGAGGTGGGTGAGGGGACACTGCCGGCGCAGCCGAGGACCGTCAACAACATGCCGCCAGCCTGCCGGAACCCGGTCGGCGTGGCGTCCGGAACCGGACGTGGCCGTCGCGGGTGCCCCCCGGTCCCGGTCGTCCAGGGGCGGCGGTGGTCCTGGAGGGCCGTCGACGGGCGGCGGTGTTCAGGCGGTCGGGGCGGGAACCGCCGATCCGGCGCCCGCGAAGTGCGGGCCGAGGAACCGGCGGGCCAGTCGGGCGAAGGGTTCCGCCGGGCCGGTGGCGGAGTAGGACCGGACAGCGGTGTCCGCCAGCTCCGAGGGGCGGAGGAGGTCCCGTTCGGTGAGCACCCGGACGACGTCCTTCGCCGTCTCCTCCGCGCTGGACACCAGGGTGACCTCCGGCCCCATCGCGATCTGGATGACGCCGGTGAGCAGCGGGTAGTGGGTGCAGCCGAGCACCACGGTGTCGACGTCGGCGGCCTGGAGGGGTTCCAGGTAGCCCTGCGCCAGGCCGAGGACCTGCCGGCCGGAGGTGACCCCCCGCTCGACGAAGTCAACGAACCGGGGGCAGGCCGCGCTGGTCACGGCGACCCTCGGGTTCGCGGCGAAGGCGTCCGGGTAGGCCCGGGACCGCACCGTCGCCTCGGTGCCGATCACCCCCACCCGGCCTGACCTGGTGGCGGCGACGGCACGGCGGACGGCGGGGACGACCACCTCCACCACCGGAACCGGATAGCGTTCCCGCGCGTCGCGCAGGCAGGCCGCCGAGGCACTGTTGCAGGCGATGACCAGCAGCTTCACCCCCTGGTCGACCAGGGTGTCGGCGACGGAGAGCGCGTTCTCCCTGATCTCCTCGATCCGCAGCGGACCGTAGGGGCCGTTGGCGGTGTCACCGACGTAGCGGACGTGCTCGGCGGGCAGCTGGTCGGTGATGGCCCGGGCGACGGTGAGACCGCCCACGCCCGAGTCGAAGATCCCGATGGGCGCGTGCGGGTCGGTGATCTCCCGCCACCCCCGGTCACCGGGCGGTCGGGTCGTCACGGGGAACCGCCGTGGATCCTCGGGCGGGCCGCGCCGGCGCCGTTCCGGCTGTTCGCCCTGGCCACCAGCCAGGCGGCCAACAGTCCACCGAGGGCCCCGAAGAGGTGGCCCTGCCAGGAGATCCCCGGCGTGGTGGGCAGCACGCCCCACAGCATTCCGCCCCAGACGAAGAAGAGCACCAGGGACACGAGCACCTGGCCGAGCGCCCGGTTCAGGATCCCCCGGACCAGCAGGAACGCCAACCAGCCGAAGATGAGGCCGGACGCGCCGACGTGGGCCGTCCCCACGCCGCCCGTGACCCAGGTGCCGAGCCCACCCACGAGCCAGATCACGCCGGTGACGGCCGCGAACTGGCCGAAGCCGCCGGACATCGCCAGGAACGCCAACACCAGCACCGGCACGGTGTTCCCGAGGAGGTGCGGCCAGCTGCCGTGCAGCAGCGGCGCCCACAGCACCCCGTCCAGCCCGGCGAGCGACAGCGGGAGGATGCCGTGCCGCACGAGGCCGCCCCCGGTGAGGCTGTTGACGAGCTGCACCACGTAGAGGAGCGCGACGAACGCGCCGACCACGACGGCGGCCTGTCGGGGGTTGGGCGGCAGCACGCGTTTCGCGGGCGGGCGGGGAGAGCTCACCACAGGATCCACACCTCGAGGGTACGCACCGGACCGACGTCTCCCATCCGGGACAACCCGGGGAGCACCCTGGTTCCGGGGCTGCCCCGGCTGTTGAACCGCCCCTCGGCCGGTGGCCGTCACCAGGCGGTACCGCCGGCCGGCCTGCCGGGGAGGAACCGCCGCGCGTGCCGCCGACGCCCGATGGACACCGGGCAGGGGGCAAGCCGTGTGCCGCTCGCGATCCTTCCGTCATGATCAGCCGTTAGGCTCAGCCGGGTTGACAGGGCTGGTTGACCGCGCGGGGGCGGAGGGTCTTGGGCGTGACGGAAACAACGACGTGCGAGGTGGCGGTGGCCGCCCAGGCGGTGCTGGGTGCCGCTCCGAGTTGGGACGCGAGCGCCGACTCGCTGCTCTGGGTCGACTCCTTCAGCCAGGAGGTGCACCGGTACCAGCCGGCGAGGGACCAGGACGACGTCCTGTCCGTGCCGCAGATCGTCAGCGCGGCCCGCCCCCGGTCCCGGGGCGGCATCGTCACGAACCTGCGGGACGGGGTCGCGTTGATCGACACCGACAACACCCGCACCTGGCTCGTGTACTGGGCCAGGGACGGGGTGCGTGGCGGCGAGGCGGCGGTGGACCCCTCGGGGCGGCTCTGGGCGACCACGACCCGCTCGGACGGCGGCGGCACCGACGGCTGGCTGGTCAGCGTCGAACCGGACGGGGCCGCGCGGGTCGCCCTGCACGGGGTCGGCCTCGGGGCTGGTCTCGGCTGGAGCCCGGACTGGCGGCTCATGTACTTCGTGGACGCCACCACTCGCCGGATCGACGTCTTCGACTTCGACGCGTCCACCGGCGCGGTGGAGAACCGCCGCGAGTTCCGCGCGTTCGGCAGGTCCGAGGGGCTCCCCGGCGGGATCGCGGTGGACGCCGAGGGCTGTGTCTGGGTGACGATGTTCGGTGCCGGTTCGGTGCGGCGCCACACACCGGAGGGCGCGTGCGACCGGGAGTTCCGCCTGCCGGTGAGCCGGCCCACGGCCTGCGCGTTCGGCGGTGTCGGGTTCACCGACCTCTACGTGACCTCGGCCCGGCACGGGCTCGGCGAACAGCAGCTGGCCGAGGAGCCGGCGGCGGGGTCGTTGCTGGTGCTGCCCGGGGTGGGGTCCGGGCAACCGTCGACGGTGTTCCCCGGCTGACCCGGTACCGGTCTCCGGTCGGCGCCGTTCCGGCGAGGGGACGGTGGGGAACCGGCAGCGCCAAGCCTGGTCGATCCCCGTCGACCGGCGCCCCAGGGTCGTGGCCCGGCGTGCGGCCCGGCCGCTCCCTGGCCCGGTCATCGCCTCGGCCGGCACGCCGAAGAGCCGAGTCGGTCCGAGGCCCCCGTGCTCCCCAGGGTGTCGCGGGGCAATCGCGGACACGGACGCGTCAACGAGCGAGGTGAAGGGCTCGTCGACGCCGCCGGGACCCGCCCCGGGGGAACTGATCGGGGTCCGGCCCGGGGGCCACGAGGACGCCTCACCCGCACCGCCCGATCGCCACGGGCGGTCCGCTTTCCGCGTGGTGCCGGCCAGGACCACCACCGCGCCGAGCGGCTGGCGTCCGAATGGCGCCGCGTCGGCGACCGAGGAGCAGCGGACGGTCACGCCCAGAGCTGGGTGTCCAGTCGTTGGGCGGCGTCGGTCAGGTCGCCGCTGTAGGCACCGGTGGACAGGTACTTCCACCCGCCGTCGGCCACCACGAACGCCACGTCCCCGGACTCGCCCGCACCGGCGATCTTCTCGGCCACGCCGAGCGCGGCGTGCAGGACGGCGCCCGTGGAGATACCGGCGAAGATGCCCTCCTCGGTCAGCAGCTGCCGGGTGCGGCGGAGCGCGTCGTACGAGCCCACGGAGTAGCGCCCGGTGAGCACCTCGGGGTCGTAGAGTTCGGGGACGAAGCCCTCGTCGAGGTTGCGCAGGCCGTAGACCAGCTCGCCGTAGCGGGGTTCGGCGGCGACGACCTGGACGCCGGGGCGGTGTTCCCGCAGGTAGCGGCCCACGCCGACCAGTGTCCCCGTGGTGCCGAGCCCACCGACGAAATGGGTGATCTCCGGCAGGTCGCGCAGGATCTCCGGCCCCGTCGTGGAGTAGTGGGCCTCCGCGTTCGCCGGGTTCCCGTACTGGTAGAGCATGACCCAGTCCGGGTGTTCCTCGGCGAGTTCCCTGGCCACCGCGACGGCCTGGTTCGAGCCGCCCGCGGCCGGGGAGAACCTGATCTCCGCGCCGTAGGCGGTCAGCAGTTGCCGACGCTCCACCGAGGTGTTCTCCGGCATGACGCAGATGATCCGGTAGCCCCGGAGACGAGCGGCCATCGCCAGCGCGATCCCGGTGTTTCCCGAGGTGGGCTCCAGGATCGTCGCGCCGGGCGTGAGCCGACCGTCCCGCTCGGCCGCCTCCAGCATGGCGAGGGCCGGCCGGTCCTTGATGGACCCCGTCGGGTTGCGGTCCTCCAGCTTCGCCCACAGCCGGACGTCCTCGCTGGGTGAGAGGCGGGCGAGCCGCACCAGCGGCGTGTCGCCCAACGCGTCGAGCAGGGAGTCGTATCTGGCCACGGACTGCTCCTTCGTGGGTTCGCCCCGGGAGGGACGCGGCGGCCGGCGGGAGCGGGCCCGGTCAGCCGCCGGCGACCGCGGGAAGGATGGTGACGTTGTCGCCGTCCTTGACCTCGGCGTCCAGCCCGCCCGAGAACCGCACGTCCTCGTCGTTGACGTAGACGTTGATGAACCGGTGCAGCGCGTCCTCCTTCACCAACCGGGCCTTCAGGCCGGCGTGCCGGGTCTCCAGGTCGTCGATGACCTGCCCGAGGGTGCCGCCGCTGGCCTCGACGGACTTCTCACCACTGGTGTGCGTGCGCAGGATGGTGGGGATCGAGACCTTGACTGCCATGGTGGTACCTCCTGGTCGGTGCCGTGTTCGGGGAGGGGACGCGGATCCGCGGGGCGTCCGGCCGGGTCCGGTCAGTCGGCGTCGGGTACGTCGTCCGCTCCCGTGTGGGAGAACATGTACGACTCGACGACGTCGACCGGCTCCTCGGTGACCACGCCGTCGACGATGCGGTAGGAGCGCACTTCGACGTCGTGGGCGTCCCGAGTGGACACCAGCACGTAGTGCGCGTCCGGTTCGGACGCGAAGGACACGTCGGTCCGCGACGGGTAGGCCTCGGTCGCGGTGTGCGAGTGGTAGATGACGACGGGGACCTCGCCGGCCTCGTCCATCGCCCGCCACACCCGGAGCTGTTCCATCGAGTCGAACCGGTAGAAGGTGGGCGAACGTTCCGCGTTGACCATCTCCACGAGGCGCTCGGGACGGTCCGAGCCTTCCGGCCCCGCGATGACGCCGCACGCCTCGTCGGGGTGGTCCCGGCGGGCGTGGGCCACCATCGCGTCCACGAGGTCGCGTCGGATCACCAGCACAGGGTCAATCCTACGGCCGCTGTCGAGGCGATCCCAGATCGTGGGCAGCGGACCGGCGGCCGGTGGCTGATCGTCGCACGGTCGCCTCGGCACCCAGTTTCCGCAGCTCGCCGGCCAGGCCGGGGAACACCGTGGTCACCAGGAGCCCCCGCACGAAGACCAGCCAGGTGACCGCGACGGCGTCCGGGCGGCCCCGGCGTGCCCTGGCTGCCACCCGGAGGTCGTCCCGGCGGGCCAACCGCAGTTGCGCGTGCCCGAGCACGGCGATCCAGTCGGGCACCTCCGCCGGGTCGATCCGCACTTCGGAGAAGCTCCCCACCGCCAGCACGCGCCGGGCGGCGGCCAACACCTCGGCCCGCAGCGCGGCCCGCCGTTCGTCCCCGAACCGGGCCTCCACCACCGGGTCCGGGTGGACGGCGGGGAACAGCCGGTACTCCAGGTCCTGGTCGTCGCGGTGCTGCCACCACCGCCGAGCGGGAGCGGACGGCGGCCGGGGCGCCGCGAGTTCGGTGGCCAGTTCCACCACGAGGTGCCGCAGCACCTCGGCGGTGTCCTCGGACATCGTCAGGACCACCCGGCCCTCGCGCAGGGCCGCCACCGCGTGCTCACCCGCCATCCGCGCGGGAACCGGTGGGGTCATCGCGGGAGTGCTCACCGTCCGGCCTCCTGGAACAGGGTCGGCGACAGCCCGAGGAACTGGAGGCGGGCGGCGATCGCCTCGGCCTCCCCGACGTCCTCGGCGGTGGCGACCTCAGCGGATCCGAGCCCTCGGACCGCGAGGGTGCGGCGCAACGCCTCGTCGGCGCTGACGTGGAGGGTCAGCATCAGCGCCGAGGCAACGGTGGCGATGTCGTTCCTGGCGTCGTCGCGAAGCAGCACGGACCACTTGGCCCCTGGTGCGTTCATGATCGGATCATCGGTCGGGCGCCACGGAGTGTTAGCGGCCTCGACGGTGAACTTCCGCCATCAGCAGGAGGGGACGCCGTCGGTTGCTCCGGATGTCCCAGTGGTTCCGCGCCCGGTGTCAACGAGTCCCCCGGGGTCCGCCGGCGGCCGGTGAGGTGGCGGGCTCCGCCAGCCCGGCCTCAGCCGAGGGCCGAGGGGTAGAGCTCCCGGTAGCTGGGCACCGCGCCTCCCGGCGCGGCGGCCAGCACCGCGTGGACGACGGCGCGGGCGACGGTGTCCGCCGCGGCCTGCGCGATCTCCTCCACCAGGGCGGTGCGCGCCGGACCGGTGGGCAGCGGCGTGCCTCCGGTCGCCAGGCTGAAGAGGGTGTCCCCGTCGAACACCGAGTGCGCGGGACGCACCGTCCTGGCGATGCCGTCGTGGGCGACGGCCGCCACCCGGCCGCACTCCGCGCGGGTCAGGTCCGCGTCCGTGGCGACGGCGCCGATCAGGGTGTTCAGGGAGCGGGCCGGCGCCCGCCGGGCGGCGGCGCGGCGGACCTCGTCCGCCGGCGGTGGTGCCAGGCCGAACTCGCCGGGGAAGCCGAGGGGCCAGCCGAACGGGAGGCCGGTGGCCGGGTCGACCACCTCACCAGCCGGGTTCACCGCCGTCAGCGCCCCCACCGTCCACCCCTCGGGCAGCACGGCGCTGGCGGTGCCGACGCCGCCCCGCAGCGAGCCGGCGGCCGCGCCGGCACCGGCGCCGACCGACCCGGTGGCCGGTGGTTCCCCCCTGGCGTTCTCGCAGGCGCGGTGGCCGAACTCGGCGTCGGGGACCCGTCCCCAGGCTGCCTCCTCCAGGTCGAAGAGCACGGCGGCCGGCACGATGGGCACGATGTTGGGCACCGGCGCGCCGAGCGCTCCGCCGGTGCCCACCGGCTCCGGGCCCACCCGGAACCCGTGTCCCCGCGCGCCCAGCCAGCGCATCACCCCGTCGGCGGCGGCGAGCCCGTAGGCGCTGCCACCGGCCAGGCAGATCGCGTTGACGCGTTCCACCAGGCGGCCCGGTGCCAGCAGGTCGGTCTCGCGGGTTCCGGGCGCACCGCCCCGCACGTCCACGCCCGCGGTGACGCCCTCGGCGGTGAGCAGCACCGTGCAGCCGGTAGCCCAGCCGGCGTCGAGGCGCTGGTGGTGGCCGACCAGGATCCCGGGCACGTCGGTGATGGCGTTCCCGGGCCCCGGGGTTGGCGGCTCGGCGGTGCCGGCCACGGCCCCGGTCATGAGGTCAACGCCTCCACGAGCGTTTCCTGGACCACGGTGAGCCAGTGGTAGACGCCCAGGTGCGGGGCCCGGGGGTCGTCCTGCGGGACCTCGTCGGGACCGTCCTCCCTGATGTCCAGGGCGGTCCCGAGGGCGAGCCGCACGTCGTTCAGCGCGGCCAGCCAGGCGTCGGCCTGCTCGTCAGCCAGTTCGATGCGACCTCCGGACTCCGGGCAGGTGTCCAGCACCACCTGGGCCACCCCGGTCTTGTGCTCCAGCAGCTCGGGTTCGTGCACCGACCGCAGGGCCGCCGCCGAGTCGCTGTCCCGCTCGCTGAGCTCGCCGTCCTCCTCCTCGGCCCGGTGGAAGTCGGGCAGCAGCCGGCGGAGCACCGGGTCGTCGGGGGCGGTGGAGTGGCCGGTCCGGATCCCGGTGAGCTCGGCCAGCTCGTCCTTCGGACCGTCCTCGGCCCGCCCGGACAGCATCTCGTGGACCTGCCCCACCAGGCCGCGCAGCACGGCGGCCTCCTGCCTGGAGAAGTCGGTGACCAGGACCGTTCCCTGTCGGCTCCACCCGTTCATCGCGCTGTTCCGGCGCCTCCGCCGACGACAGCCGGCCGCGCCGATCCCCCTTCTCTTCCGTGCTTCAGTGGCTCTGGGAAGGCGGTAGGGCCGCCGCCGGTCGCCCGCCCGGCCGCCGCCCAGCCCGCCACCGGGGCTGCGCGGGAGGTGCGCCTGGACCGGTCGACGGGGCACCGCCGGAACCGGGGGTGGGTCAGGAGTCGCGTTGCATCGTGGCCCACAGGCCCGCGGCGTGCAGCTTCGCCACGTCGGCCTCCACCTTGTCCTTGCCCCCGGAGGAGACGACCGCCCTGCCCTTCTGGTGGACGTCCAGCATGAGCTTCGTCGCGTGGTCCCTGCTGTACCCGAACAGCTTCTGGAACACGTAGGTCACGTACGACATGAGGTTCACGGGGTCGTTCCAGACCACGGTCATCCACGGCCGGTCCTCGGAGCCGACCTCGCGACCCAACGGATCGACCTGGGTGCGCTCCAGCTCGACTGGGCTGTTCATGCCTCCATGGTGACATGAACCATTCGTCCGACCTGTCGCGCACCTCACCTCCCGGTGCGGCCGCGAGGCGAGCACGCCGGGGGACCCCCGACGTAGGCTCCTGCCCTATGTCGACCGGACTGCCCTCCGCGAGCACCGCGCTGTTCACCGACCGCTACGAGCTGACGATGCTCTCCGCATCGCTCGCCGACGGCACCGCCGCCCGGGACTGCGTGTTCGAGGTCTTCGCCAGGAACCTCCCGCTGGGCCGGCGGTACGGCGTGGTCGCCGGGCTGGGGCGACTGGTGGAGGCCCTGCGCGACTTCCGCTTCGGTGAGCGGGAACTGGGCTGGCTCTCCGACGGGGGCGTGGTGGACGAGGCGACCCTGTCGTGGCTGGCCGACTACCGGTTCAGCGGCGAGATCGACGCCTACCCCGAGGGTGAGCTGTACTTCCCGGGGTCGCCGATCATGACCGTGCGCGCCCCCTTCGGGGAGGGCGTGCTCCTGGAGACACTGGTGTTGTCGGTGCTCAACCACGACAGCGCGGTCGCCTCCGCCGCGGCCCGGATGGTGAGCGCCGCCAACGGGCGTCGGCTGATCGAGATGGGGTCGCGGCGCACGCACGAGGAGTCGGCGCTGGCGGCCAGTCGCGCCGCCTACCTCGCGGGCTTCCACTCGACCTCCAACCTGGAGTGCGGCCGCCGGTACGGGATACCCACGACCGGCACGTCGGCCCACGCGTTCACCCTGTTGCACGACGACGAGGCGGCCGCGTTCCGTTCCCAGCTCGCCGTGCTCGGCACGGGCACCACGCTGCTGGTCGACACCTACGACATCGCCCGGGGCATCGAGACCGCCGTGGCGGTCGCCGGCCCGGAACTCGGCGCGATCCGCATCGACTCGGGAGACGTCGGAGTGCTGGCCAGGCAGGCCAGGGAGCAACTGGACCGGCTGGGCGCGACCGGCACCAAGATCGTGGTCTCCGGGGACCTCGACGAGTACTCGATCGCGGGGCTGCGGGCGGAGCCGGTGGACGCCTACGGCGTGGGGACCTCCGTCGTGACCGGATCCGGGGCACCGGCGGCGGGCATGGTCTACAAGCTGGTGGAGGTGGCGGGCCGGCCGGTGGCGAAGCGGAGCGCGCACAAGGCGTCCCGGGGCGGCGGGAAGGCCGCGCTGCGCCGGCACCGGCCAACCGGGACCGCCACCGAGGAGGTCGTCTTCCCCGCCGCCGGACCGGTACCGGACCTCGGTCCGCACGACAGGCTGCTCCAGCGGCCGCTGTGGCGGGACGGCGCCCCCGTGGCGGACCTGCCCACGCTGGAGGACGGGCGGGAACGGCTGCGCAGGGCGTTGGTGAGCGTCCCCTGGGAGGGGCTGACCCTCTCCCGGGGAGAGCCCGCCATCCCGACCGTCTTCGCCTGACCGCGAACGAGCCAGCAGACCCGGGTGGAACCCCGCGACGGGTGGGAACCCCGTGGACGGGCGGAGAGAACGAGGTGAGGACATGACCAGCGCGCTGATCGTCGTCGACGTGCAGATCGACTTCTGCGAGGGTGGCTCGCTCGCCGTCGCCGGCGGGGCCTCGGTGGCGCGGGCGATCTCGGACCTGGTGCGTGGGGGCGACTACGACCACGTGGTGGCCACCCGCGACTACCACGTGGACCCGGGCGGCCACTTCAGCCGCGACCCCGACTTCGTCGACACCTGGCCGGTGCACTGCGTGGCGGGCACGGCGGGTGCCGCGTTCCACCCGGAACTGGACGTGAGCCGGATCGAGGCGGTGTTCTCCAAGGGCGCCTACGCGGCCGCCTACTCGGGGTTCGAGGGCACCACCGAGCAGGGCACGCCGCTGGCGGACTGGCTGCGCGGCCACCAGGTGGACCGGGTCGACGTGGTGGGCCTGGCCACCGGGCACTGCGTGCGGGCGACCGCCCTGGACGCCGTCGCCGCCGGGTTCCCGACCCGCGTGTTGTTGGGTCTCACGGCCGGGGTCTCCCCGGAGTCGGTCGCCCAGGCCAGGCGTGACCTCACCGCCGCCGGGGCGGAACTCGTGGGGGACCCGCTGACCGTGTGACTCCGCGTGAACGCCACCGGCCACGACCTGCTCGCTGGTGGTGGCCCCCGGGGTGTGCTCGTGGGCCGGACCACAGCACTACCGGGGGTCGAGCGGTCCCGGTTAGGCTGCGGCGACAGGCTTGTTCATGCCAGGGAGGTTTCCGTGTCCGTTGCCGCTTCACCGACGACCACGCCTCGTTACCGAGTGCTCGCCGACGTCGTGCCCGGAGCACTGGCGAGGGACATCGTCCTCGTGCTCGCCGCCGCCGGTCTGGTCGGGCTGACCGCCCAGGTCGTGCTCCCGGTTCCGGGCAGCCCGGTCCCGATCACCGGCCAGACCTTCGGTGTCCTGCTGGTGGGGTCCGCGCTGGGGTGGCGGCGCGCCGCGGCGGCGATGGGCGTGTACCTGGCGGTCGGCGCGCTGGGCGTGCCGTGGTTCCAGGGCGGCACCGCCTACCTGACCGGTGCGACGGTCGGCTACCTGCTGGGCATGCTGCTCGCGGGCGCCCTGGTGGGAGCCCTCGCGAGCCGGGGTGGCGACCGCACGGTGCTCCGCACGGTGGGGACGATGGCCCTGGGCAACCTGGTGATCTACGCGGTCGGCGTGCCGGGGCTCATGATCGCCGGTGGTCTGGGCCTGGGTGCCGCGCTGACCGTGGGCGTGGTCCCGTTCCTGGTGGGTGACGCGCTGAAGACCGCCCTGGCCGCCGGCGTGCTGCCCGGCGCCTGGTCGCTGGTGAACCGGGGCCGCAGGTCCTGACCCGGCACGGCACGGGTCTCCCGGGGGCCGCCGTCGCGATGTCGACGGCGGCCCCCGGCATGTTCGGCGC
>NZ_AGVX02000004.1 GCF_000239155.1 Actinoalloteichus spitiensis RMV-1378 | reverse complement strand
GGGCTGTCGGCGGGAGGGGGTGCGAGCGGGCCGTCGCCGGGCCGGGGCGGATGGCGGCGGGTGGGCCGGTGCGAATCGGGTGCTTCCCTTCCGTTCCCCGCCTGCGAGATGCGCGCGCGATCTGGTCGTGATCGTGTCGTTTCGTGCCCGTCGGCTCGGGACGAGGCGGCGGTCCGCTTCTCGGCATGTTGTGACAGACTGTGAATGCCCACCCGAAGTGGTTCGCGGTCGACTCCGGGGCGCGCCTCGCGAGATGTGAAATTCA
This sequence comes from Actinoalloteichus spitiensis RMV-1378, assembly GCF_000239155.1. Taxonomy (GTDB): domain Bacteria; phylum Actinomycetota; class Actinomycetes; order Mycobacteriales; family Pseudonocardiaceae; genus Actinoalloteichus_B; species Actinoalloteichus_B spitiensis. The sequence goes on along the minus strand of NZ_AGVX02000004.1, from coordinate 25,876 downwards.
GGTAAGCGGCCAGGACATTTCCGCTGTGAACCGGACAGGGAGTGGACAGGGTGACTGACCGACAGTCATGGACCCTTGCCGCACGGTCACGGTTGGGTTATATTCGATCGAGGATCCGGGGGTATCCCAGTTTAATCAGGAACCATATCATCGTGTTTAGTGATGGTCAACGGGGGGCCTGAGGTGAAGGATTTGTCGTGTACCGCATCCACGCGGGTCTACTGATTCCAGGGCGAGGCGAACCCGTTCCGAACGGCGTCGTGCTGTTCGAGGGGGACCGGATTGGCTATTCCGGCTCCGCCGAGGCCGCGCCACCTCCGAATCCCGATGACGAGATCCACGAAGTGGACGTCGTCATGCCCGGACTCTGGGACTGCCACACCCATTTCACCGGCCTCCGTGGCCCGGTCGGCACCGAACAACTGATGTTGAACCAGGCCGAAGTCGCCGTCGCCCGTTCGGTGCGCGACGCCCGGCTCGCCCTCGACGCCGGGTTCACCAGCGTCCGGGAGGTCGGCGGCTACGGCGTCTACCTGGCCAGGGTCATCGACGAGGGCACCGTGCCCGGACCGACCGTCTACCCGGCCGGCAGCGTGATCAGCCCCACGGGAGGGCACTCCGACGCGCACGGCCTGCCCCACTCCTGGGTGGTGGACCCGCAACGGCGGAACGGGATGCTCCAGGTCGCCGACGGTGTCGCCGAGTGCCTGCGCGCCACCCGGCTCCAACTGAGGCTCGGAGCCAGGGTCATCAAGGTCTGCGCCTCGGGCGGCGTCCTCAGCGAACTCGACCACCCCGCCCACCAGCAGTTCAGCGACGCGGAGCTCCGGGCGATCGTCGAGGAGGCCGCCAGGTCCGACCGCGTCGTCGCCGCGCACTGCCACGGCAGGGCCGGGATCATGGCGGCACTGCGGGCGGGCTGCCGCACCATCGAACACGGCACCGACGTCGACGAGGAGGTCGCCGCCGCGATGCGGGAGTGCGGCGCGATCCTGGTGCCCACCCGAACCATCTACGAGGCGATCCTCACCCGGGCCGACCAGGTGTCGCCCGCCGCCCGCCGGAAGCTGCACGAACTCCAGGAACGGCACCGGGCCGCGATGTCCCTCGCGCACCGCGCCGGAGTCCGCATCGCCCTGGGAACCGACCTGGGCACCAGCATGCCCGAGACACCGTTCGGCTGGGGCCACAACGGGGAGGAGTTCGGTTACCTGGTGGCCGCGGGCCTGAGCCCGCTCCAGGCGATCGCCGCCGGCACGGCGGACGCCCCCGCCACGCTCGGTCCGCAGGCACCGCTGTCCGGGCAGCTGGCGACGGGATACGACGCCGACGTGATCGCGTTGGCCTCCGACCCGCTCAAGGACATCTCCGTCCTGGCCCGACCGGACTCCGTGACCCACGTCTGGAAGGCCGGAACGCTCGTCAAGTGTCCCAACCACACAGGAGGGCGGCTCACCCGGTGATCGACCGTACGAATGTCATGCCAGTGTCCGAGCGACGAGAACCAGCGCTCGAACGACGAGACGAGGACGGTGTCCAGTCCGCCCTCGCGGTGATCCACGAAGTGCTCGCCCGATTACAGGAACTCGGGGACTTCGCCCGTCAAGCACGAAGCAGCCTGCCCACGCCCCGCGACTACCGCCAACCGGAGGGAGCCCGGCGGGACCCCGCCGAGCGGGCGCCCCAACCGGGGCATCCGCGACCCGCTCCCACCACGGACCGGGACGCGGGGGAGTCACCGCAGGAGGCGCCGCACGGACGCAAACTCCAACTGACCCGACGCCAGCAGCAGGTCCTCGACCTCCTCATGCAGGGCTCCTCCAACCGCCGCATCGGACGGTCCCTGCACATCACCGAGCAGACGGTCAAGGCGCACCTGCACATGATCTACCACAAGCTCGGAGCAGCCGACAGAACCGAGGCCGTGGTGATCGCCATGCACCACGGGCTGGTACCCGAGAGCACCGGCAACGGCCCGGTGCGGTCCTGCACGCGGTCCTGCTCGCTCTGACGCCGGCGGGCCGGGCGGCTGGGCCGAGTTCCTCACCCTCCTGAGGACCGGTTGTCCGCGGTGGGAGGACCTCCCTCCCGGACAACCCGGCACCGGCCACCCCCGGCGGTTCGTCTTCCCCCGCCTCCGATCACCCGCCCCCCGGGGCGCCGAGGAGGCCACCTCGGTGTTGACCGGACGACAACGTCGTCGTCCACCCCCGGGCACGGCCACTCCCGCTCCCGGCATCCTCCCTCCCGTTCCTCGGACCGTTCCCGTCCTCTCCGGACGAGCGCCCACTCACTCCCCGGCGGCCACCCGACCCGGTCGGGACGGTGGGCCGCCCGCCCACGTCACCGGACGCCCGCCGGCGGTCACAGCCCGGGAACCGCCGACGGACGTCGGTGTTTCGCGCCGGGGCGTCGGCGCGTCCAGGGGGAGGCCGGTGGACCCCCGAGCCGGAACATCCACCGGACTCCGTCGCCGTCCCCGCTCAGGGGGACGACCGTTCCGGTGAGGTCACCGGGTCCAACTCGGCCGCCACCACCGACAGCACCGCCTCCCGCTCCGAGGACAGGAAGAAGTGCCCACCCGGGAACATCGTCCTGCGACACGGCCCGTTGGTGTGGTGCCGCCACTCCGCCAGCTCCGCCTCGTCGACGTCGGGGTCCTCCCGCCCGCCCAGCGCGACGACCGGGCAGTCCAGCGGCGGGCGGTCCCGGTAGCGGTAGGTCTCCGAAATGGTGAAATCCGCCCGCAGCACCGGCAGCAGGACCCGGAGGAACGCCGGGCTCTCCAACACCACGGGCGGGGTACCGTTGAGCTCCCGCAGCCGCTCCACGAACTGGTCGTCGGGCAGGTGGTGGATCACCGCCTCCCGCAACGGCAGGTGCGGGGCCCGGTGCCCGGAGACGAACAGGCACCGGGGGCCGGGCAGTCCTGCCTCCCGCAGCCCGCCCGCGGCCTCGAACGCGAGGATCGCGCCCAGGCTGTGCCCGAACAGCGCGTAGGGCCGGTCGGTGTCCACCGAGGACAACACGTCGTCCACCACGGCCGACAGGTCGTCCACCAGCGGATCCCGGAGCCGGTCCCCGCGCCCCGGCAACTGCACCGGGCGCACCTCCACCGCCGGGGCCAGCGGCTCCGACCACGACCTGAACATCCGCGCGTCCCCGCCGGCGTGCGCCAGGCAGTACAACCGGGTGGTCACAGCGACCCCGCGATGCTCCGGAGCAACATGTTCGACGTCCCCTCGTAGATCTTGCCCGCCTTGACGTCCCGGTAGAACCGCTCCAGCGGGTACTCCCGGGTGAAGCCGTTGCCGCCGAGCACCTCCAACGCCCGGGAGGCGGCCCGCTCGGCCACCTGGGAGGCGAAGTACTTGGCCATCGCCGTCAGCCGGAGGCGCTCGGCGATGTCGGTGCCCGCCGCCACCGTCCTGGTCACGTCGTAGAGCAGGGCGCGTGCCGCGGCGATCTCGGTGGCGATGTCGGCCAGGGTGAACCGCACCCCCTGGTAGGAGCCGATCGGCTGCCCGAACTGCTCGCGCGTCCTGCTGTAGGCCACGGCCTCGTCCAGGGCGCCCTGGGCCAGCCCCACCATCTGCGCGGCGATGCCGATCCGGCCGATGTCGAGCGCGCCGATCGCCACCCCCTCGCCACCGCCCAGCCCGCCCACGCAGTCCTGGCGGCGGACCCGCACGCCGGAGAGCACCAGGTCCGCGGTGGCCGCCGCCCGCACCCCCATCTGCTCGGTGCGCGGGTCGACGCTCACCCCCTCCGCCGTCCGGTCCACCAGGAAGGCGGAGGAACCGTGGCCCTCGGCCCTGGCGAACACCAGGAACACGTCGGCCTGGCCGGCGTTGCTCGTCCACCGCTTCCGCCCGTCGATGCGGTAGCCGCCGTCCGAGGTGGGCACCGCCGTGGTCGTGCCCGCGAAGGCGTCCGACCCGGCGTTCTCCTCGGACAACGCGAAGGCCCCCACCTGACGGGTGGCCAGCAGCGGCAACCGCCGCCGCTTCTGGTCGCCCGTGCCCTGCCGGAGCAGGGTCGCCACGACCAGGGCGTTCTGCACGTCGACACCCACGGCCACGCCGGGGTCGACCCGCGCGACCTCCTCGATCGTCAACACCACCTGGAACAGCGAGCCACCGCGACCCCCGTAGCGGGCCGGGGCCTCCACCGCCATCAGCCCGGCGGAGAACAGCTTCTCCCGCAGGCCCGGGTCGAGGGTGGCCTCCCGGTCCATCCGGTCGGACAACGGGGCGATGTGCTCCTCGGCGAAGGCCCGCACGTGGGCCCGCCACGCCTCGTCCTCGGGGGAGAGCCGGGTGAGCGGCGGCGGCGCCCCGGCGCCCGTGGTCACCGTCGGTGCGCTCACGCCCGCTCCCCCTCCACGAGCCTGGCCAGGTCCGCCAGGGTGTTGGACACGTACAGCTCCCGCAGCGGTACGGACACCTTCCACCGCGAACGCAGCGTCGTCATCAGCCGCATCATGTGCGCCGAGTGCAGGCCGAGGTCGGCGAACTCCTCCCGCCGGCCCACCGCCGGCAACGACACCAGGCCGGAGAGGACCTCCGCCAGCTCCCGCTCCAGGTCGGTGCGGGGTGCCTCCCCGCGATCCCCGCCGGCCGGTGCCTCCAGCTCGGGCAGCGCGCGCACGTCGATCTTCCCGCCCACCGTGGTGGGCAACGCGTCCAACCAACCGAACGCCGTGGGCACCATGTGCGCCGGCAACCGGCGGGCCGCGAAGTCCCGCACCTCGGACTCGGGGGCACGCTCGGCGTGCGGCACGCCGTAGCACAGGATCCGTTCCCCGCCGGCGTCCGCCCGGGCGACGGCCACCGCCGAGGCCACCGACGGGTGCGTGCGGAGCACGGCCTCGATCTCACCCAGTTCGACCCGGTAGCCCCGGACCTTGACCTGCGAGTCGTCCCGGCCCAGGTACTCCAGCGTGCCGTCGGGCAGCGCCCTGGCCTGGTCCCCGGTGCGGTACATCCGCTCACCGGGCGCCACCGGCTCGACCTCGAACCGGCGGGCCGTCAGCTCCTCCCGCGCGTGGTAGCCGGCGGCGACGGCCGGACCGGCCAGGCACAGCTCGCCCCGGGACCCGGGAGGCACCGGGCGGCCCCGCTCGTCCAGCAGGTACGCCCGTTGGTTGGGCAGGGCGCGACCGATGGGCAGCGGCGCGTCGGTGCTGACGTTCTCCGAGGTCAGGCGGTGGCAGGTCGAGACGACCGCCGCCTCCGTCACCCCGTAGAGGTTGTGCAGCTGGGGCGTGTCGTCGCCGTGCCGGGCCAACCACGGCCGCACCGTCGCCGCGTGCAGCCGGTCGCCGCCGATGAAGATGTGCCGGAGCGCCGGCGCGGGGCCCCCGTCGACCGGGCTCGCCGCCTCGTCCGCCGCGGCGAAGTGCTCGAACAGGATCGGGGTCTGGCTGCACACCGTGACCGCCTCCGACCGGAGGAGGGCGTGGAACTCGTCGGGGGAGCGGACCGTCCACGCGGGAACGACCACCAGCCGCCCGCCGTTGCCCAAGGCCCCCCAGATCTCCCACACCGAGTAGTCGAAGGAGAAGGAGTGGCTGAAGGTCCACGTGTCACCCGCGTCGAACCCGAACAGCTCCCGCCCGGCGGCCAGCAGGCTCTGCGCGTTGCGGTGGGTCACCACGACGGCCTTCGGGAGACCGGTGGAGCCCGAGGTGTACAGCACGTAGGCGGGGGAGTCGGCGGCCACCTCGGGCAGCGACCGGCCGGTGGGGGCGGCGGGCAGCTCGTCGCCCAGCGTGAGCACGGGCCCGTCGAAGCCCTCGGTCCGCTCGGCGAGGTCCGGCCCCCGGACCAGGGCGCTGATCCCGGCGTCGTCGATCATCGACAGCAGCCGCTCCGCCGGGTACTCGGGGTCGAGGGGGACGTAGGCGGCTCCCGCCTTGAACACCCCGACCATCGCCGCGACCAGGGCGTCGGACCGTTCCAGGCACAGGCCCACCCGGTCCCCGGGCGCCACCCCCCGCTCGAGGAGTTCCTCGGCGATCGCGTCGCTGTGCGCGGCCAGCTGACCGTAGGTGAGACGGCGGTCCCCGAAGACCACGGCCTCGGCGTCGGGGTTGGCGGCGGCCAGGTCGGAGAACGTGGCGTGCAGGGGCCGCTCGTCCAGCGGGGACGGCGTCTCCCCGGTGGCACCGGGCAGCGGGGAGACGGCCTCGGCCGGCAGCAGTTCGCCCACCGTCAGCTCCGGGGACTCCACGAGCCGGGTGAGGACGGTCCGCAGGTGGTCGCAGAACCGGTGCGCCGCCTCGGGGGAGAACCGGCTCCGGTCGTAGATCACCCGCAGCGGCATGCCCTCACCCGGCATGATCACCATGGTGATCGGGTAGTGCGGCCGCCCGTCGTACCGCATCTCGGTGAGCTTCATCCCGGTCTCGGCGAGAGCGAAGTCGGGCATGGGCATGTTCTCGTAGGACACGCTGCTCTCCAGCAGCGGCACGTCCAACGGCAGGTTCAGCACCCGCTGCACCTCGAAAAGCGGGCTGCTGGTGTTCTCCCGCACCGCCGTGATGTGGATCTGGAAGTCCCGCAGCCACGACAGCGCGGCCCGGGTCGGTTCGAGCCGTTCCCGCACCGGCATCGTGGAGATCAGCGGGCCGAGGATGTTCTCACTGCCCCGCAGCTCCGCCGGCCGGTGGGCCATGGTGAAACCGCAGGCGACGTCGGTCGTCCCGTAGTGGTGCGACAACACCACCAGCCAGGCCCCCTGGACGAGGGTGTTCAGCGTCAGCTGGTTCGTCCTGCCCAGGTCGCGCAGCCCGGCCTCCAGCTCGGCCATGCTCAGTTCCACGAACCCGTGGCTGGGTTCGCCGGGAGCCGGGGGAGTGCCGCCCATCCGCAGCGGCTCCGGCGGGGTGAACCCGGCCAGCTCCGAGCGCCAGAACGGCAGGCTGCCCTCCGGGTCCCGCTGGCTCCACCAGGCGACGTAGTCGCGGTAGGGGCGCATCGGCCGCCGCTCGGGCTCGTACCCCAGGCACAGCGCCCGGTAGCAGTCGATGAAGTCGCTGACCGCCAACCCGAACGACCAGCCGTCCATCAACAGGTGCGACAGCCGCCAGGCGAAGATCCAGGTCTCGGGTTCGCTGTGGATGACGCTGAGCCGCATGACCGGGGCCTTGGTCACGTCGAACCCCTCGACGCGTTCCCGGTCCAGCCACTCGGTGATCCTGTCCTTCTGCTCGGCGACGGGGATGTGCCGCCAGTCCAGGACCTCCAACGGCAGCTCGGCGTGCTGGTGCACCACCTGCAGCGGCAGGCCCTCCGGCCGCCAGTGGAAGGAGGTCCGCAGGATCGGGTGGCGGTCGACGACCATCTGCCACGCGCGTTGGAACTCCTCGGGGTGCAGCGTTCCGTCGAAGGTCAGCAGCAGCTGCTCGATGTAGACGCCGGCGTCGCCGTTGGCGAGCTGTTCGAACAGCAGGCCCTGCTGGATCGGGGTGAGTTCGTAGACATCCTCGATGCCCTTCTTCAACTGGCTCATGGACCGGCCTTACTCCTCAAGGGTGGACAGCAGGGCGCTGAGCTCGTCGGGGTCGACCCCGGCCAGGGGGAAGTCCGACGGCTCGTAGCTGCCGGAACCCGCCTGTCGGCAGTGCTCGGTGATGGCCTCGACCGCCTCGGTGAACGCCTGCGCGACGGCGGCGGCCTCGGCCGCGTCGGTGGTGTGCCGCCACCGCAGCACCAGTTCGCCGCCGACGACCGCGGCGCCGACCTCGGCGAGCACGCCGGGGGTGGTCGCGGTGGACGAGGGCGAGGACAGCCCGGCCGGGGACAGCGGCCCGCTGGTGGGACGCCAGTCGCCGGCGCGCAGGTCCCGCAGGTGCACGCGCGGCCGGTCCGGCGCCGGCCGGACCGCGTCCCGGTAGGCCTGCTTTACCCCGGTCAGCACGTCCGCCACGGCCTCGGCCGCCACGTCCAGCGTGGTCACCTCGGTGAACCGGCCCAGCGCGTCGTCGGTGGTGGCGGTCCGCAGCGACCGCTCCACCGTCACGGCCGGTTCCCGCCCCGGCCAGGCCCGGGCGGCCACGGTCAGCGCGGCGGCCACGGCCTCGCCCAGCTCCAGGTGGTAGGCGCCGAACGCGGCCTCGGCGAAAGCCGTGGTGGCCTCGGCGTCGAGCACGGTGCGGAGTTCCCCGGTGAAGGCCACCGCCTCCACCGCCGGCGGCGGTGCCGCGCCCTCCTGGGTGGCGACCCAGCCCAGGACGCTTTCCGGCATCCCGGTCCAGTCGATCGAACCCCGCTCGGCCAGCTGCTGGTAGGCCCGGCCGAACTCGGTGAGCAGCAGCCGCCACGAGGTGTCGTCGAGGGCGGCACCGGCCGCCAACCACAGCAGCCGGACGTCGTCGGCACCGGCGCGGACCACGGCCAGCTTCACCGGTTCCCGCTCCGCCAGGCCCACCTCCTCCGACATCTCCGTGACGATCTCGGCGAGCGCGTCGGCGCAGGCGTCCTCGGGCAGGCCGCTGAGGTCGATCTCGGAGAACAGGCCGTCCCCGGGGGAGCCGCCGTCGTACTGACCTGGTGTCCCGTCGTCCCGGGTCCCCGACCGCAGCCGCAGCGCGGCGTGGCGCTCGGCAATCTCCCGCAGGGCGCGTTCGGCCAGCGCCGGGTCGAGGTCGGAGCCGGCCGCCTCGACCGTGATCCAGTCGACGGCTCCCCCGGCGACCAGGGCGGCCTGGTGCGGCGTGAACGGCGCGACGGTGCCGTCGGCCTCCTGCCCCGAGGTCGCGGTGACCCGCCGGGCCAGGTCGAGGAAGGTGTCGCTCTCGAAGAGGTCCTGCGGGCCGACCTGGAGTCCCTCCGCGGCGGCGCGGCTGACGAACTGGATGCCCATGATCGAGTCGCCACCGAGGGAGAAGAAGTTGTCCTCGGCGCCCGCCGCCTCCACCGAAAGGCTCTCCGCGGCCAGGGCGAGCAGCCGCTCCAGGGTGCCGGCCAACCGTTCGTCGACGATCCCGTCGCCACCGCCGGCGTGCCCGACGCGGTCCGGCGCGGGCAGCGCGGCCCGGTCGACCTTGCCGTTGGCGCTGAGCGGGAGTGCGTCGAGGACCACGATGTCGGCCGGCACCAGGTAGTTGGGGACCGTCCCCGCCAGGTGGTCCCGCACCGACTCCACCAGGTCCTCGGCGGGTTCGGCCGGCACCACGTAGGCCACCAGCCGCTGCTGCGTCCGCGAACCCAGGGCCGCCGCCACCGCGTTGGCGACCTTCGGGTGCCGTTCGATCGCGTGCTCCACCTCACCGAGCTCCACCCGGAACCCGCCGATCTTGACCTGGAAGTCCTCCCGACCGAGGAACTCGATCAGCCCGCCCGGCAGGTACCGGCCCAGGTCCCCGGTGCGGTAGAGGCGTTCACCGGTGGTGGGATGGGTGACGAACGACTCGGCCGTGCGCTGCTCGTCGTTCCAGTAGCAGGACGCCAGGCCCACGCCGCCGATGTACAGGTGCCCCGTCGTCCACACCGGAGCCGGTTCCATCCGGTCGTTGAGCACGTGGAAGGACTGGTTCCGCAGCGGGTAGCCGTAGGGGATCGAGGTCCACTCCTCCGGGACCTCCTCGACGGGGAAGTGGATGGACCAGATCGCCGCCTCCGTGGCACCACCGAGGCTGACCACCCGCAGGCCCGGCGTCTGGGCGCGGGCCCGGTCGGGCAGGCTCACCGGGATCCAGTCGCCGCTGAGCATCGCCAGGCGCAACGCGACCCCGGAGTCCTCCTCCCGCCCGTTCTCCAGGTAGGTCACCAGCATCTCGAACAGTGCCGGCACCGAGTTCCACACCGTGACGTGGTGTTCCCGCAGCAGGTCCACCCACCGTGCCGGGTCCCGCCGCGCCTCCGGTTCGGGCAGCACCAGCGCGGCCCCGGCGCCGAGGACCCCGAAGACGTCGAAGACGGAGAGGTCGAAGCTCAGTGAGGACAGACCGAGCACCGCGTCGGTCTCGGTCAGCCCGAACCGTTCCTGGACGTCCACCAGCGTGTTCAACGCGGCGGTGTGGGTGACGGCCACCCCCTTCGGCGTGCCCGTCGACCCCGAGGTGTAGATGACGTAGGCGATGTCGCCCGGCTCGCCCAGGCACCGCCAGGCGGTGGCCTCGGCCGGCGGGGCGGTGGAGCCGTCGGGGACCACCAGCGTCGGGACGTCCTCGGGCCAGGTGGTGTCGCCGGCGCCGTCCACCAGCAGGCACTGGACGCCCGCGTGGTCGACGAGCCAGCGGCGCCGGGACTCCGGGAGCTCCGGGTCGACCGGCACGTAGGTGCACCCGGCGGCGGAGGCGCCGACGGCGGCGACGACCTGCCGCCACCCCTTGCCCAGACCGATGCCCACCACGGTGCCCCTGCCGTGGCCGGCCTCGACCAGCCGCCCGGCGAGGTCCCCGGCGCGGGCGGCGAGCTCGGCGTGGGTGAGCACCCGGTCGCCGGCCACCACCGCGGGGCGATCGGCGGTCACCGGGTCGCGGCCGGCGGCCAGCACCCGGTCGGCGAGCAGCCCCTCGGGGACCGGGCCTGCCGTGTCGTTGGCCTGGACCCTGGCCCGCAGCTGCTCGGCGGGCAGCGCGACCAGCGGGGGCCGGTCCCAGCCCTCCCGGGTCGCGAGGCTCACCAGCAGTTCCTGGTAGGCCTCGAACATCTCGGCCATCATCCCGTCGGGGAACAGTTCGTCGACGGCGTGCCAGGCCAGCTCCAGGCGGCCACCCAGCTCCAACACGAAGTGGTCGATGGTGACCTGCGGGGTCTGGGAGATGAACCCGGCCTGCTCGCCCAGCCAGTCCAGCGGCGAGGGCACCGACGCCGGGTCGGTCTCGGTGGACAGCGCACTGGTGAACACGATCGGCATCAGGCCACCGGTGGTGTCCCGCCGCAGCCGGTTGAGCTCCCGCAGGATGCGGACCCCGCTGACGTAGCGGTGTTCGAAGTCCTCCCAGCTGCGCCGCTGCACCTGCGTCACCAGTTCGGCGAAGGTGCCCAGCCCGCGGACGTCCACCTCCAACAACTCGAAGGAGGCGAACTCCCCGACCGTGGTGTCGACGTCGGGGTGGAACGGCAGCCGGTTGACCGCCGTGAAGTTCAACGTGAAGTGCTGGCTCTTGCTCCACCGGCCCACCGCCGCCGCGTAGGCGGCCAGCAGCACGCTGGAGGGGGTGACGCCGTGCTCACCGGCGCGTTCCTTGATGCCAGCCCACACCCGGGGGTCCAGGCTGCCGTGCCGGCGCACGAACTCCGGCGTGACCAGCTCCCCGGGGGCGACGACCGTGGGCAGCTCCGGGGCGGGCGGCAACTGCGCCACCCGTTCCCGCCAGTACTCCAGGGACCGCTCGTACAGCGGCGAGTCGTGCAGTGCCTCCTCGGCCAACACGTAGTCCCGGAAGGACAGCTCCGGGGGCTCCGAGGACAGCTCGGGGTTCTCGTGGAACTCCCGCCACGCCGGCAGGATCTGGTAGAAGAAGCTGGCCACGTCGGCGCACAACAGGTCGAAGCTGATGTGGGTGCGCAGCCGCCCGTCACCCAATCTCGACACCCGCACCTCCCACAGCGGCCAGGTGTCGGCGGGGCGGACCTCGGTGGACATCCGGTCGGACACCTCGGCGAGCAGCGCCTGGGCCTCCTCCGGGTCCACCCCCCGCAGGTCCAGTTCCTCGAACTGGTAGTCGGGGACGTCGTCGAGGATGCGTTGCCTGCCGTCGGCCAGCACGACGATCCGCAGCATCTCGTGCCGGCGCACCACCTGCCGCCAGGCACGTTCCAACCGGGCCGGGTCGAGGGTGTCGCTGTCGAACTCCAGGTACAGGTGCGGCGCCACACCGCCCATGTCGAAACTGCCGAGCCGACCGATCCACTGCGCCTGCTGCATCTCGTTCAGCGGGAACGGCTGGTGCCGGCGTTCGGGGTCGGGCACCAGCACCGGGAGCTTCAGCGCCGGCGCGTCGCTGTCCTCCTGCTCGGCCAGCAGCTCGGCGAGCCCGGCCACGCTCGGCCGGGACAGCAGCTGGCTGGGGGCCACCGAGTGGCCCAGCCGCGACCCCAGCCGGTTGAGGATCTGGGTGGCCAGCAGCGAGTGCCCGCCGAGTTCGAAGAAGTTGTCGTGCACACCGATCGGGGAGAACCCGAAGAACTCCTCCCACAGCTCCACCAGGGTCCGCTCCGCGTCGTCCCGGGGCGCCACGTAGGTGGTGAGCAGGTGCGCCGGTCGGCCGCCGCCGGCCGTGGCGTCCCCCTCGGTGTCCTCACCGGCGGAGGGGGTGTCGATGACCAGGTCCCCGCTCGCACCCCCGCCCCGGGGCTCCACCCAGTAGCGCTGCCGCTGGAACGGGTACCCGGGCAGCGCCACCCGCCCCCGCGCCGGCTCCGACCGCGTCCAGTCCACCTCGACCCCGGCGAGCCACAGCCCGGCCAGCGCGGAGAGCAGCACCTCCACGTCCGACCCGTCCTGGTCGGCGCGCCGCATCCCGCTGACGACGGACACCGCCGCCGGGTCGACCGCCTGCCGGGCCAGGGTGCCCAAGGTGTTGCCCGGGCCCACCTCGACGAGGACGCACTGCCCGAGGTCGGCCACCGCCTCCCGCACCGCCTGGCCGAAGCGCACCGGCTCCCGCATGTGGGTGCCCCAGTAGCCGTGGTCGGTGGCCCCCTCGGCCTCCAGCCACCCACCGGTCACCGTGGACCTGATCGGCAGTTCCGGCGCCCGCAGCGGCACCTCCCGCACCTGGTCGGTGAAGGTGGGCACCACCGGGTCGACCATCGCCGAGTGGAAGGCGTGCGAGGTCCGCAGCAGCCGGGTGCTGATCTCCCGGCCCTCCAGGGACTCCCGGAACTCCGCGACCACCTCGCCGGGCCCCGAGACCACGCACAGCGCCGGCCCGTTGACGGCGGCCACCGACAACCCGGCCGGCAGCAGCTCCCGCAGCTCCTCCTCGGGCAGCCCCACGGAGAGCATGTCCCCACCGGGCAGGTCCTGCATCAACCGGCCACGCGAGGCGACCAGCCGCAGCGCGTCACCGAGGTCCATCACCCCGGCCAGGCAGGCCGCGACGAACTCGCCCAGGCTGTGCCCCACCATCGCGTCCGGCGTGACCCCCCAGCTCAGCAGCTGCCGGGCCAGGGCGTACTCGGTGACGAACAACGCCGGCTGGGCCAGGCCGGTCTGCTCCACGGCGGCGGCCGCCGCCTCGTCACCGTCCTCCACCTCGTACAGCGCGGTGCGGACGTCGACGTCCAACAGCGGCCGCAGGATCTCGGCGCACTCGTCCACGGCGGCCCGGAACACCGGCTCCGCCTCGTACAGGCCACGCCCCATCCCCGGGTGCTGGGTGCCCTGCCCGGGGAAGAGGAAGACCACCTTGGGCTCGGCCGGGCGGGCCACCGCACTGGCCACCCGCGACGGGTTAGACCCGCGCAGCAGGTCGACGGCCGTGCCCACCTCGTCGGCCACCAGCGCCCGCCGGAACCGCAGCGACCCCCGGCCCAGCCGCGTCGTGGAGGCCACGTCGGCCAGCCGGGCCGCGTCGGCGGTGTCCCGCTCGGCCTCGAGGTGGTCGGCGAGGTCGGCGGTGACCTGGTCCAGCGCCTGCGGCGACTTCGCCGACAGCAGCACGACCTGCGGACGCCGCACCGGCTCCGGCGAGGGCCGGCGCGGCGGCGCCTCCTCCAGGATGGCGTGGGCGTTGGTGCCACCGATCCCGAAGGAGCTGACCCCGATCCGCCGGGGGTGCGTGCCGTTGCGCCACTCGCTCAGCTCGGTGTTGACGAAGAACGGGGTCTGCCCGAAGTCGATCCGGGGGTTGGGGCTGCGGAAGTGCGGGTCACCGACCAGTTCCCGGTGCCGCAGCTGGAGCACCGCCTTGATCAGGCTCGCGACACCCGCGGCCGACTCCAGGTGCCCGATGTTCGCCTTCACCGACCCCAACGCGCAGAACCCGGTCTTGGTGGTGTGCTCGCCGAACGCCCGGCTCAACGCGCTGATCTCGATCGGGTCGCCCACCTGGGTGCCCGTGCCGTGCGCCTCCATCGCGGTGATCGTGTGCGCCTCGACCTGGCTGGCGGCCAGGGCGCTGGCGATCAACCGCTGCTGCCCGGCCACCGACGGCGCCGTGTAGCCGACCTTGTCGTTGCCGTCGTTGTTGACCGCCGTCGCCCGGACCACGGCCAGCACGTCGTCGCCGTCGGCGAGCGCGTCGTCCAGCCGGCGCAGCACCACGGCACCGACACCGTTGCCGAACACGGTTCCCCTGGCGTCGGCGTCGAAGGGGCGGCAGTGGCCGTCCGGCGAGTAGATCAGCCCCTCCTCGTAGAGGTAACCAACCCGGTGCGGCACCCGCACGCACACACCACCGGCCACGGCGGTGCCGCAGTCCCCGCTCACCAGGGCCCGCACCGCCTGGTGCACCGCCACCAGCGAACTGGAACACGCGGTCTGCACCGACACGGCCGGCCCGTTCAACCCGAGCAGGTACGCGGTGCGGCTGGCCAGGTAGTCCTTGTCGTTGTGGATCTGGAGTTCGAACACGGTCGGGCTCATCACGATCCTGCTGCCACCCAGCAGGTTCGACATCAGGTACGCCGACATGCCCGCGCCGCCGAAGACCCCGACGTCGCTGTCGGTCCCGGGGCCGCGGCCGGCGTTCTCCAACGCGTGCCACACCGTCTCCAGGAACAACCGCTGCTGGGGGTCGAGCAGCGCCGCCTCCCGCGCGTTGACGTTGAAGAACGACGCGTCGAACAGGTCCACCCCGTCCAACACCGAGGCGGCCCGGACGTACTCGGGACGGGAGAACACCTCGCGGGGCACGCCCTCGGCCAACAGCTCCTCGTCGCTGAGCGGGGCGACCGACTCCACACCCCCGCGCAGGTTGCGCCAGAAGACGTCCAGGTCCGGGGCTCCGGGGAACCGGCCCGCCATGCCGACGACGGCGACGCTCCCCGCGGACGACTCGACGCTGTCATGACCGGTCACTGGGACTCCTCCTGGGGGGCGGTGGGGCTGAGACGGGAGATGTCGTGCCCGGTCCGGCCGTCCAACGCCAGGTCGACGCAGATCTGGCCGAGCAGGGGCACGAACTTGAACCCCCAGCCGGCGCTGTAGAGCACCAGGTGCTCACCGTGGTCGACCAGGCCCTCGGCGGTGCCGAGGTAGAACTGGCGTCCCGGGTCGCCGGGCAGCACCGCCAGGCAGGTGCCGGTGCGCACCGGTTCCGGGTCGAGCGCCGGCAGGTGCCGGCCGACGAAGTCGCCGATGCGGCTGATGTGCCGGGGGTTGGGCGTGTTGGTGGCCAGGTCCGCGTGTTCCAACGCGTCGACCTCGAACACCGGGCCCAGCCGGACCAGTTCGCTGGGCGACCACGGGTTCCGGCCGAACCCGTAGAACAGGTTCGTGTCCTCGGGCGTGGGCTGCTGGAAGACGAACCAGAACGGGAAGTCCACGTCCTCCGAGCGCCGCCGCATCGTCACCAGCGCCATCTCGTAGAGCCGGATGTCGATCGAGGCGCCCAACGGCGCGAGGAGGTCGTTGGCGTGCGCCCCGTTGGCCAGCACCACCTTCGACGCCCGGTACCGGCCCCGGTCGGTGCGCAGGCTCACCCCGTCGGCGTCCGGGACCAGGTCCAGCACCCGCTCCCCGCCGCGCAGGTCGCAGCCCTCCTCCTGCGCCAGGCCGTAGAGCGCCGCGATGGTGCCGCGCACGTCGATCGTGCCGCCCTGGGGCTGGAGGAAACCCTCGAAGTGCTCGGGCAGGTTGGTGAACCCGAACCGGCCCTCGATCTCGCGGGCCGTCAGCCAGTCGTAGCCCACGCCGAGTTTGTCCATCATGCGCGCGGTGCCCGCGATCTGACCCTCGTTGGTCTCGACCTCGACGTCCCCGAACCACAGGCTGCCGATCTCGTGGATCAGCGTCCGCTCGGCGAGGTCCTCCAACCGGCGCCACTGCGGCAGCGCGGCCAGCGTCAGCTGGAACAGGTCCTCCTGGGTGTACTGGAGCCGCCAGTGCCGCTCCGCCCCGCTGGTCCCCAACCGCTCGTTGAAGAACCCGACGCGGTCCAACACCAGGGTGCGGCTGCCCCGCGCCGCGGCCTGCCAGCCGCAGGACAGCCCCACCGGGCCACCGCCGATCACGACGACGTCGTACTCGGTCTGCTCACTCACTGCTCAGCGCCTTCCTGCCCGGTGGGCGTCAAGTCCGCGCCAACGCGCGGATGCCGTTCTCCGCCTCGGCCAACGTCCGGTCCAACACGTCGAGCAGGTGGGAGACCTGCGCGTCGGACAGGCTCGGCTGGCAGGGCAGGTTGATCTGCCGCTCGAACCACAGGCGTTCGACGACCGGGCACTCACCCAACTCGTGCCCCCTGGCCCGCCACTCGGGCAGCAGGTGCAGCGGGAAGTACCGCAGCCGCATCTCCACCCCCCGCTGGTCGAGGCTGTCGACCACGGCGTCGCGCGCCTGGTCGTCCTCGGTCTCGAGCAGGAACGTGTAGAGGTGGTAGGCGCTCACCACACCGGGCGGCTCCTGGATGGGGCGTGCGAACGAGTAGCGGTCGAGAACGGCGTTGATCTTCGCCGCGATGGCCCGCCGGCGAGCGATCAAGGAGTCGAGCCGGTCCAACTGGGCCAAACCCATCGCCGCACCGGGTTCGCACAACGTCGCGTTCGTCCCCGGGTGCCGGATCTCCACGCAGTCGTGCGTGAAGGCGTTGCCGGGGTGCAGCATCCACGCCGAGGCGGTCCTGCGGTCACCGATGAGCCTGGGGGCGTCGGCGTACACGCTGTCGGACTCGTTGGAGCGCATCAGGTCCAGCCGCTCCGCCCAGTCGTCCCGGTCGACTGTCACCATGCCGCCCTCGCCGAGCGTGGTGATGTTCTTGCTGGAGTGGAAGCTGAAGCAACCGATGTCGGCGAGCGTGCCGGGTCGCCGCCCGTGGTAGACGCTGCCCAGGGCGTGCGCGCAGTCCTCCAGGACGAGGAGGTCGTGCCGGCGGGCGATGCGCATGATCTCGTTCATGTCCGCGACCAGCCCGCCGTAGTGCACCAGCAGGATCGCCCGGGTCCGGTCGGTGATCAGGGCCTCGACGCTCGCGGGGTCGGCGTTGAGGGTGTGCGGGTCCACGTCGCAGAACCGCACCGTCACCGGCGCGTCCAACAGGGGCTGCACCGTGGCCTTGTACGTCTGGGGGGTCGCGATCACCTCGTCTCCGGGACGCAGGCCGAGCAGCGCGATGCCCAGTTGCACCGCCACGGTGCCGCTGGTGACCGACACCGCGTGCCGACAGCCCACCATCTCGGCGAACCGCCGCTCGAAGGCCTCGCGATAGCCGCCGGCGGACAGAGTCAGTTCTGACCGCAGCGCCTCGCTCACGGCACCGAGCTCCGTGTCGCCGAGCACAGTGCCGCGCGAAGGATAGGGAACCATGTACCGGTCTGCTGGCATACCGCCGTCACTTCTCCGTAGTTCCGGGAACCGCCGTCGCCGCGTTCCGCACACGCGGTCGGTCAATTCACCTGGGCCCGCGATTTCGATCCTCCGGGCCCGTGCGTGACATGGCTACTGGCCGTTGGTACTGGAGGTTCTACGACCAGAGTCGGATTCCTCCGGGGAGCCTTCGGCAATACCTTGATCAGGTGCCGGACAATTCCTGCTGCGCGGTGAGGACGACGTCGTGGAAGAACTGCGAAGGATTCTGACCGAACTCGGTGTCGAGGAGCAGGAGATCGCACCCGACCTGCGGTTGCGCGCTCACCTCGCGCTCGACTCCACCGAGACCGTCGAGCTGGAGGCCCGGCTCGGCCGCGACTACGGCGTCGTCGTCGACCTGTGGGACGCGCACGACTACACCCTGGGTGAGCTCAGCGCGCGCATCGAGGGCGCCCGCGCCACCCCCGCGGCCGGGGACGACCACGCCGCCCCCGCGGTCAACGGCGGTGGGGCCCCGGCCACCGGCACCGCGGACGCCACCGGTGGGGACGGGCTGGTGCGGATCTCGCCGGACCGGGCGGCCGAGTACCGCTCCGCCGGGTACTGGATCCCGCGCCGCATCGACGAGATCGTGCTCGACGACGCCCCCGCCGGACCCGAGCAGGTCGCCCTCGTCGCCGGCGACCGCCGGCTGACGCGCCGCGAGCTGCGCGTGGCCGTGCGCACCACGGCGGCGCGGCTGACCGCGCTCGGGGTCCGCGCCGGCGACATGGTCCTCGTGCAGCTGCCCAACGAACCGGAACTCGTCGTGTTGGCGCTCGCGCTGTCCCGCATCGGCGCCACCCCGATCATGGCGCCGGTCGCCCTGCGGCACTACGAACTCGACAAGGTCGTCCGCACGGCCCGCCCGGTGGCCATCGCGGTCCCCCGCCGGCACGCCCGGTTCGACTACCTCGCCATGGCCCAGCAGCTGCGGGAGGACCACGCCTGCCTGCGCACCGTGCTGCTGCTCGACAGCGAGCCCGACCCCTCCTGCGTCGACCTCGCCGCGTTGTGCGCGCCCGCCGAGGACGACCCGGCGCGCCCGGAGGACCAGGACACCGCCGGCCCGGCCCACCTCGACCGGGCGGCGTTGTGCCTGCTCTCCAGCGGCACCACCGGACCCCCCAAGGTCATCCCCCGGCTCCAGGAGGCCTACGGCTACCAGCTGCGCCACACCCCCGCCCTGGCCGGTGTCGGCCCGGACTCGGTGTACCTGGCGGTCATGCCGGCGACCCACGGTTTCGTCCTGGGCTGTCCGGGCGTGCTGGGCACCCTCGGCGCCGGAGGCCGGGTCGTCCTGGGGGCGAGCACCGAACCGGAGCACGCCTTCGCCCTGGTCGAACGGGAGGGGGTCACCCACACCACCCTCGTCCCGGCCCTGGTCGAACGGTGGGTCGACGCGGGGCGGGCCACCACCCACGACCTGTCCAGCCTGCGTGTCCTGCAGGTCGGGGGCGCCCGCCCCCGCCGGGGGCAGGTGGCGGAGGTGCCCGCCGTGCTGGGGTGCCAGGTCCAGCAGTGCTACGGCATGAGCGAGGGGCTGCTCTGCTACACGGCCCTCGACGACACCGACGACGTCGTGTTCGACACCCAGGGGCGGCCGGCCTCCCCGGCCGACGAGATCCTCGTCGTCGACGACGCCGGCGACCCGGTGGCACCGGGGGAACTCGGCGCGCTGCTCACCCGGGGCCCCTACACCGTCGCCGGGTACTTCGGTGACGAGGAGGCCAACGCGAGCACGTTCACCCCCGACGGCTTCTACCGGACCGGCGACCTGGTCCGGGTACACCCCTCCGGCTCGCTGGTCGTGGAGGGACGCAACCGGGACGTCATCAACCGGGGCGGCGAGAAGATCTCGGCGGTCGAACTCGAACTGATGGCGGCCGAGCACCCGGCGATCGCCTCGGCGGCGGCCGTCGCCGGCCCCCACCCCCGCTACGGCGAGGAGGTCTGCCTGTTCGTGGTGCCCGACGGGGCACCACCGACGCTCGTCGACGTCCGCCGGTTCCTCGTCCACCGCGGCCTGGCCCGCTACAAGCTCCCGGAGCGCCTCGAGCTCGTCGACGCGCTGCCCTACCTGGGAATCGGCAAGGTGGACAAGAAGCGGCTGCGGGCCCTGGCCGCCGGGGACCAGTAGCCCCGGGGCAGGGAGGGGCGGCGGTTCCCCGACGGCCCCTCCCGTCCCGGCGCCACCGCCCGCCGATGCCGTCCCCGACGCCGCTCCGCGTCCGGGCTGGTCCCCGCGTGGGCAGGAGCCGACCAGCGAGGTGGACGGGCAGCCCCCGCCGGCCCCCTGGAGGACCACACCCCCGACCACCGGTCCGCCGCGTTCCGGCCGCCGCCAGCGGGGTCGAGCACGACGGGGCCGAACGACCGACCGCCCCCCGGCTGTCGGCAGCCGGCACACCGCGCGCCACCAGCCCGGCTCCCGGGGCCGATCCCCCTTCCCCCACCGCCGGCCGCGTCAGCCCCCGCGACGCGGGGGCACCCGGTGCGCGGCGATGCGGAACGCCTCTCCCGGCCACCCGTCCAGCCCCGGAGCCCCCGGACCGGGGTACATGAAGGACACGCCCCGCACCGACTCCTCCAGCGTGAGGTCCACCACCGGCCGCTGCGCCGCCTCCCACGCGCGCAACCCCGCCACGACGTCCCCCGTCTCGTCCACCGAACGCGCCAACGCCAGCGAGTTCGCCAGCGCCGTTCCCGCGCCCTGCCCCAGCGTGGGAGGCATGGCGTGCGCCGCGTCCCCCACCAGCCCCACCCGACCCACCGACCAGGTAGTCAACCGCAGCGCCTCATACCGGTCGAACCGGGGCGTGGCCGGCAGCTCCGACAACAGCGACCGCAGGGGCGGGAAGGTGGCGCACCACGGTGCCGGGTCCAGCGGCCGGCGCAGCGCCGGATCGGTGTGCTCCGCCCCGAGCAGCAGGTACAGGACGTCGTTCCCGCACGGCACGTACAACACCCGCCTCTGCGACCGGGAATCGCTGAAGTTCAGGTAGCACTGCCACATCTCCCCGGCGCGGGGCGCCCGGTCCCGGGGCACCAGCAACCGGCAGGCCCCCGCCGAGAACACCACGTGCTCGGTCGGCACGCCCAGACTGGCCCGCAGGGTGGAGCGGATGCCCTCGGCGCCCACCACCAGGTCCGCCTCCCACCGGCGCCCACCCGCCGTCACCAGGGCGCCGGCGGGGTCCGCGCCCACCGCGCGGGACCCCGTCCGCACCCGCACCCCCGCCGCGCCCGCGGCCGCCAGCAGCGCGTCCATCAGGCGCTGACGGGGCAGGGTGACCAGACGCAGCCCGCCGCGCGCGGCCAGGGGACGCACACCGATCCGCTCGCCCGTGGCCGTCCGCTCCTCCCACAGCACGGGCTCGTGACAGCCCGCGAGCACCCGGTCGACGACACCGAGTTCCCGCAGGACGTGCAGCCCGTTGTCCCACAGGAAGATCCCGGCGCCGAACGTTCTGGGCCGATCAGCGGATTCGTGCACCTGGACCCGCCACCCCAGGCGAGCGAGTTCAGTGGCCACCGTCAGTCCCGCGAAGCCCGCGCCGGCGATTTCCGCTGATTTTCCCACCGTCCCACTATTCCAGGGAAAAACACGGCCGAACAATATGGCGGTCGTGGGAGAAGCGTTCTATGCCATGAGATGTAGAACCGTTGTACCGGTGGCGGAGAACGACTCTAATGGACACGTCGGCACGGCGGAGAATGGGCGTTCACCAGTCTCCCCGCGCGCCACACCGCCCGGTCCGGGCGGTGGACCCGGCGCGGTGCCCGAACCAGCGCCGGCCCCCCGCCCCCACCGGCCGGCGGCACGGACGTTCCCCGCACAGGAAAGAGGTTGGTGATGACTCATCCATCCGGCGAGCCCGTCGTCGCGGACGCCGCGCTGAACCGCTGGCTGACGAGCATGGGACTCGGGGTCGAGTACGTCCGCGCCGAGGGAAACACGGTCTACTACCTCGACGACGAGGGCAGGGAGGTGCCCGTCCTCGACCACGCCTGCGGATTCGGGTCCCTCATCCTCGGGCACAACCACCCCGAGGTCATCGCCCACGCCAAGGCCGCCCTGGACGCCGGCACCGTGGTCCACGCCCAGCTCTCCCGACAGCCCCGCGCCAACCAGATCAGCCGCACCCTCAACGACATCCTGCGCCGGGAGACCGGACGCGACGAGCACTACACCGCCCTCTTCGCCAACAGCGGAGCCGAGGCCAACGAGATCTGCATGAAGCACGCGGAGCTCGAACGCCAGCAGCGGATCACCACGCTGTTCGCCGGGATCGACGACGACCTCGCCGCCGCGCGGGAGGCGCTCACCACCGGGACGGCCACCCTGGACACCACCAGCCTCGCCCTCGTCGGTGGGCCTGCCGAGGGCGGCGTCGACGGCCTGATCGCCGAGATCCGCCGCCGCAACGACGAACGCCGCGCCGAACGGCCGCTGTTCCTCACCCTGGAGGGGTCCTTCCACGGGAAACTCGTCGGCAGCATCCAGCTCACCCAGAACGAACCCTGGCGGACCCCGTTCACCGCGCTGTCCGCACCGGCACGTTTCCTGCCGGCCGACGAGCCGGAGCTGATCGGCGGGGTCGTCGAGGGCGAACGGCGGCACGTGCTCACCCTGACCGTCGAGGAGGACACCGCGCGGGTCGTCGAACGTGACTTCCCCACCGTCGCCGCCATCTTCGTCGAACCCGTGCGCGGGGGCGCCGGCATGAAACCGGTGACACCGGAACTGGCCGAGGAACTCCAGCGGCTCCGGGACACCCTCGGCTGCCCCCTGGTCGTCGACGAGGTGCAGACCGGCATCGGCCGCACCGGCGCGTTCTTCGCCAGCGCCGCACTCGGCATCCGAGGCGACTACTACACGCTGGCCAAGGCCATCGGAGGCGGGATCGTCAAGAACTCGGTGGCCCTGATCCGCCAGGACCGCTTCCTCCCGGCCATGGAGGTCATCCACAGCTCGACCTTCGCCAAGGACGGGTTCTCCGCCTCCATCGCGCTCAAGGTGCTGGAGATGGTGGAGGCCGACGGTGGGCGCGTCTACGAGCGGGTGCGTGAGCGGGGGCGGCGGTTGGCCGCCATGCTGGAGGCGGTGCGGGCCGACCACTCCGACGTTGTCAGCGCCGTCTGGGGCACCGGGCTCATGCTGTCCCTGGAACTGCGGGACCAGACCGGCGCCACCTCCGAGGCGATCCGGGAGAAGGCGGCGCAGGGCATCCTCGGCTACGTCCTCGCCGGCTTCCTGCTGCGAGAACACCGCATCCGCGTGCTGCCAGCCGGACCGCGCAGCGGCTTCCTCCGCTTCTCGCCCTCCCTCTACATCACCGACGAGGAGATCGACCGCACGGGGACGGCGCTGCGGTCGCTGTTCACCGCCCTGCGCGACCAGGACGGCGACCGCCTCGTGCTGTCCTGACCCCCCCACCGGGGGCGGTTCCCGCACGCTCAGCCGCCCCCAGCCCGGCGGCCCCCGTCCGCGCGCGGGCACGGCCCCGAACCACCGGGACCAGTGGTTCGGGGCCGGACACCGGCGGTCAGACCGGACGGGCCTCCACCAGGCTGAAGTCCACGTCGGCCGGCAGGTCGATGACGCGCTCGACGGCGAAACCGGAATCGGCGCACAACGACTCGAAGTCGGTGCGGGTCCGTTCCCGACCGCCGATGAGCACCATCATGTTCAGGTCGCTCATGTACGGGTCCTCGGCCGCGTCGATCCGGACCGTGTCCGCGCTGACGACCTCGGGGAGCACCGGCTCGATGATCAGCAGCCGGCCGTCCGACGGGATACCGGCCCGGATGCGGCGGAGGATCTCCACGCAGCGCTCGTCGTCCCAGTTGTGCAGCACGCTCTTGATCATGTACAGGTCGGAACCCGGGGGCACCGAGTCGAAGAAGTCACCGCCCACCACGGCGCAGCGGTCGCCCAGCCCCGCGCCGTCGAGGGTGGCCTGGGCCTCCGCCACCCCCTGCGGGGTGTCGAAGAGGACACCCTTGAGCGTCGGGTGCGCACCGAGCACCGAGGCCAGCAGGGTGCCGTCCCCACCACCGACGTCGGTCAGCGAGGTGAACCTGGCGAAGTCGTAGCGCGCCGGCAGCGATCCCGCCACCCCGTCCGACCTCGTGCGCTGGCTCATCGCCGCGTTGAACAACTGCGACAGCTCGGGCTCACCGGCCATGTACTGGAACACCGGCTTGCCGAAGAGTTCCTCGAACGCCGTCCGCCCGGTGCGCACGCTCTTCCCCAGGTTCAGCCACGCCTCCTGCATGACCGGCTCGGTGAGCAGCAGCACCAGGTAGTGCAACGACCGGGGTGTGTCCCGGCGCAACAGGGAGCCCGCGTCGTTGAGCGCGAAGCTCCCCGGCGACCGCTCCTCGCAGAGCCCCAGCGCGGCCAACGCGCGCAGCAGCCTGTTCAGCCGCTCCGCCGGGATGTCGTAGGCCCTGGCCAGGTCATCGACGTGTGCCTCCTCGTCACCGATGGCCTCCGCCAGGTTCAACCTGGCGGACACGCCCACGACCTGCGTCGCCATCGTGCCGAACAGCCACTGCATCACCTTGCGACGAGCCGCGACCTCCGCGGCGGTCATCTCCGACATGGTGTCCTCTCTCAGCGGTTGGTGGTGGGCAAAGCCGGAACGCGTCATCGGCCGGATCCGAGCCGCCGCGACCGCCGGGAACCCCCGGTTCCGGTGGTCGAACGGCCGGACGGCCCGCCGGCTCCCCGCTGACCCGTTCGGCGATCGCGTGCCGGGGCCAGGGTGGAGCAGGACCGTGCGGTAGGGAGGCTGGTCCGAAGCGGGGAAGAGCGGACGGACCCACGCACCGGCCTCCCACCCGAGGGCAGGACGACAGGGCGTGAGTACCGGCGGGCGACATCGGTCGGGTGGGGCGGCAGCGGGCCCGACCACCCCGCCCCGGAGGCGCTGGCCTCGGCAGCGCTGCCCCGGAGGAAACGGGTGGCGCGGCCGTCCACCCCGGGTGGGACGGCGACGACCGGCACGGGCCCGCGCCCACTAGTCGGTCGGGAGCTCAGCCAGCTCGAAGCTCCACGGCAGGTTCAGCGCCCACCTCCCGAGTGCCTGCCGGGTCACGAACCGCGTCGGCGGGTGGAACCGGACCGCGTGCACGTCCCGGATGAGGCGCGACGCGGTCCCGCTCGACGAGTAGGAGGCCACGCCCACCAGTTCCGAGGCCATCTCGACCGCGCGGATGGCGATCTCCACCGACTGGTGCTTGAGCGCCATCAGGGCCGGAGCGAGGGTCCGGGGGTCCACCCTGTCCTCGTCCAGCTGGCGGGCCAGACCCACGCACGCCGCCTCCAACGGCAGCACCTCGGCGTAGATGTCCCCGAGCGCGGCCTGGAACGACGGCAGCGCCGCCCGCGACGCCCCGAGGTGGCTGATCGGCGACCGGGCCAGCGCGGCCCGCGCCTGGTCGATCGACGCGGAGACCGCACCCAGGTACAGGGCCGTCGCCGTGGTGCAGAACCAGCCGAGCCCCGCCGCGAACACCGCGTCACCCATCGACCCCGGCTCACTGCGGTGGATCACCATGTCGGAGGTGATCTCGCACTCGGTCAGCCGGACCGCGTCCGACTCGGACGCCCGCATCCCCAGGGTGTCCCAGGTCCGGTCGATCGACACCCCCGGACTGCGGGTCGGCAGCAGCGCCACCACCAGGCTCTCCGGCCCACCGGCCTCGTCGACCACCTGGAGGCACAGGACGTCGCTCCGCTCGGCCAGCGAACACGGCACCTTCACGCCGTTGGCGATCCAGCTGTCACCCACCCGCCGGGCCGGGCAGTTGGACCGGGTCAGCGCGCCACCCAGCCCCGGCTCGGCGAACGCCGAACCGATCACCAGGTTGTCCCGGGCCACGTCCCGGAGGAGCCGCTCCGACTCGTCCTGGTGCCGACGCCAGTGCTCCACCATGAAGCCCAGCGAGAACAGGTGCATGTTCGCGCCGACCGCCAGCGCCGGATCGGCCGCGCCCACCGCCCGCTGCACGGCGCAGCACTCCGCCAACGAGGCCCCGCTCCCACCGAACTCGGTCGGAATCGGCAGGGCGAAATACCCGGCGGACCGCAGGATGTCCACACTGCGATCCGACAGCCGTCCGTTCCTGTCGTTTTCCTCCGCCTCCTCCGACAGTTCCGAGAAAACGGACCCCGGTATCAGGTGGTCAATGTTCGGCCAGATCACGTCGGCGCCGCGCTCGTAAGCGTAAGCCTCATCCATGATTACTTATTCACTTATCATGGGAACGAATTGTCAAGACGTGCGAGCGGTCTACACCTCGTCCCTTCGGTGTAGAACCGGTGCCGCCAGCCAGGGGGCTGGCGGCACCGCGCGGTGCCGACCGGCCGGCACCCCGGCGGGCCGGGGGCCGCCCACAC
>NZ_AGVX02000005.1 GCF_000239155.1 Actinoalloteichus spitiensis RMV-1378 | reverse complement strand
CGGCGGCACGCCGCTCGGCCTCGGCGATGCGGGCCGCCCGCCGCTGGCGCACGGCCTCCTCGATCCGCACCTGCCGGCGCAGGTAGACGAGGTAGCCGAGCAGCCCGAGGTCGACCGCGCCGTGCGCCCACCAGAGCATGGGCATCGCCGCGAAACCGGCCACCAGGGCGAGCACGACCGCCAGGGTGATCAGCGCCAGCACCACTCGCTGGCGGAACGCGTACTTCGCCTTGGCGGCCCTGGCCGCCGCCTCCGGGTCGAATCCCCCCCGGCCCGGTCGGTACCGCCGGCCGGCGCGGACGTCGTCGCCGTTGAGCGACCGCCACTGATCCTCGTCGTTCCCGGGCTCCCCGCCGCCCTCGTCGTCGAGATCGGTGTCCTCGTCCCGCTCCTTCTCCGGCACGCTGAGTTCCTCCTCGAACTCATTCCTGGCGGCGGGGACGGCATCGGCGCTCCGGCCTCGCCGCACCACCCTGGCCGCCAGCTCCGAATCAGCGGTACGCGAGACCTCTCGCCGACGTCGCGCGATCATGGGCACGAGCACGACGAGCCACGCCACCGCCAGCCCAACGAATATCAGAGAACTCAACGTGCCTCGCCACCTCCCCCTAGCCACGAACAGCACGCTCCTGCGTTCGTCACGCTAGCCACACCAGTCACACCTACGTCGGAGGCGCGCCGGAATCTCCACGTTCCGCAAGTGTGGGGTTGATCGCCCTGGAGATCATCCACCAGGTTAGACAGCAATCGTCGGTGCGCCTTGTCGCTCAGTGACCCATCGAGTGGGTTCCTGCCGCCTCCCGGCGGGGCCTGACTCTGTTGTGGCTGGTCACCGAACCCCTCGCACCGCGCCGCTCGCATCCCGGACTTCTGCCGCGTCGCGTTCGACGACTACCGAGCGCGACCACTCAGCCACGTAATGATCATCGATGGGTGGCGCCCCCGTCAACGGTGAACGTCTTTCGGGTATGCGCTCGGCGCTCCCGGAAGGTAGCCAAGATCACGCGAGGCGGGCGCGTCCCTGGGCGACCAGCGCGCGCACCGCGCCCCCGGGGAGGTCCTCGACCGTGACCGCGAGGCACAGGTGGTCGTGCCAGCCACCCTCGACGTTGAGGTACCGCCGGTACAACCCCTCCCGGCGGAAGCCGACCTTCTCCAGGACCCGGAGGCTCGGGCCGTTGTCCGGCCGGACCGTCGCCTCCAGCCGGTGCAGCCCGGCGGCGTGGAAGGCGTGGTCGACGGCCAGGGCCACCCCGGCGCTCGCCACTCCGCCACCCACCCGGGTGCTGGCCACCCAGTAGCCCACCCACGCCGAGCACAGCGCGCCCCGGATCACGTTGCCGATGGTCAGCTGGCCCACGAACTCGCCGTCCACGGTGATCACGAAGGGCAGGGCGGTGCCCTGCCGTCCCATCCGCCGCAGTGCCCCGTACTGGCTGGGCCAGGCGAGGACCCCGTTGCGCTCCTCCCAGCGTTCGGCGGAGCTGGGTTCCCACCGTTCCAGGTGGCCCCGGTCACGCAGCCGGATCGCGCTCCACGCGCCGCCGTCGCGGAGCCGGGGTGGACGCAGCTCCACCGCCCCGGCGGGCACGATCACCGGGCCGAGCCTCTCCGGCCAGCCGGGGTGCCTGCTGAACTGGGTCGTGCTCAGCGGAGTCCTCCCGGCCTCCGCGCCACCCCGTCGGTCGCCACCGGATCCACCCTCAGCCGCGCTGGGCCAGGAAGCTGACGTGCACGTCCTGGTCCACGCCCAGTTCCGTCACGTCCTCGTCGACGAGGATGAGGCAGTTCGCCTCGGCGAGGGAGGCCAGCAGGTGGGATCCGCCTGCCCCCAGCGGTTGCACCAGGTACTCCTGGGTGGTGCCGTCCCGGAGCAACTGCCCTCGGAGGAAGCCGCGCCGGCCCTTGGTGGAGGCGATCGGGGCGAGCAGCCTGGCCGTCACCACCCGGCGGTGCGGGTTGTTCTTGCCCAGGGCCGTCCGGATCAACGGGCGGACGAAGATCTCGAACACGACGAGCGCGCTGACCGGGTTGCCGGGCAGGAGGAAGGTCGGGACCTTGTCCGGGCCGAGCCTGCCGAACCCCTGGGTGGAGCCGGGGTGCATGGTGACCCTCGACTCGTCGATGTCCCCGAGGTCGGCGAGGGCGGCCCGCACCTGGTGCCCGGTGTTCCCGCCGACGCCGCCGGCGATGACCACCAGCTCGGAGAGCAGGAGACGTCCCTCGACCACCTCGTGCAGCCGTCGTGGGTCGGTGCTGACGATGCCGACCCGCGTCACCTCGGCACCGGCATCCCTGGCGGCGGCGGCGAGCGCGTAGGAGTTGACGTCGTAGACCTGTCCGCCGCCGGGGCTCCGGTCGATGTCGACCAGCTCCTCCCCGACGGAGATGATCGACACCCGGGGCCGGGGGTGCACCAGCACCTTGCCCCGCCCCACCGCTGCCAGCAGACCCACCTGGGCGGCCCCGATCACCGACCCGCGCCGGACCGCGACATCACCGGCCTGGACGTCCTCCCCGGCCCGGCGGACGAAGGCGCCGGAGGGCACCGGCTGCCGCACGGTCACCTTCGCCGGGTTCTCGTCCGTGTAGCCGACGGGCACCACCGCGTCGGCCAGGGTGGGCAGGGGAGCCCCGGTGCCGACGCGGACCGTCTGCCCCGGTTGCAGGCGTCGCGGCTGCCGGGACCCGGCGTCGATCTCGCCGATCACCGGCATCAGCAGGGACTCCTCCGCAGCGGCCTGCACGTCGACGCTGCGCACCGCGTAGCCGTCCACCGCCGCCTGGTCGAAGCCGGGCAGGGCGCGCTCGGCCACGACGTCCTCCGCGCACAACAACCCCTGGGCCTCGGAGATCGCGACCCGCACCGGGGAGGGTCGGACAGCGGCGGCGAGTACCTTCGCAAGCTGCTCGTCTACTGACCTCATCGCCACGAACTCACCGCCACCGTCGTTCACACGTGACGCGGTCAGTTGGACCGCGTTCCCCCTTCGATCGTGCCCGCGGGCTCGGCCACCACATGACGGAGCCATTCCCGCAGCCCGGGGCCATACTCCGGGTTGGAGAGCGCGAAGTCCACCGCGGCACGCAGGAACCCACCAGGATTTCCCAGGTCATGGCGCCCACCACGGTGCACGACGACATGGACCGGATGGCCCTCCGAGATCAACAACGCTACCGCGTCGGTCAGCTGGAGCTCGCCACCGGCACCGGGGGTGATGCGGTCCAGCGCGTCGAAGACGGCCCGGTCGAGCAGGTAGCGGCCGGCGGCCGCGTAGGTCGACGGCGCGTCCTCCGGGGCGGGCTTCTCAACCATGCCGTGCACCCGCAGCACGTCCTCCACACCGGTGTCCTCGACCTCGAACACCCCGTAGGCCGAGATCTGCTCCCGGGGGATGTCGAAGGCGCAGAGCACGCTGCCGCCGAAGCGCTCCCGCACCTCGGCCATCCGGGACAGGACCCCGGTCGGCAGGACCAGGTCGTCCGGCAGCAGCACCGCGACGGCCTCGTCCGAGTCGCTCAGGTTCGGTCGGGCGCAGGCGACGGCGTGCCCGAGCCCGAGGGCCTGCTCCTGGATGGCGACCTCGGCCCTGATCAGCTGGGGGGCCCGGCGCACCTTCTCCACCAGCGCGGTCTTCCCCCGCTCCTCCAGGGTCCGCTCCAGCTCCGGACGCGGCTCGAAGTGCCGGGCCACCGACGACTTCTCGGGCGAGGTCACGATGACGAGCCGCTCCGCGCCCGCCTCCGCCGCCTCGGCCGCGACGATTTCGATGGCGGGGGTGTCCACCACCGGCAACAGCTCTTTCGGCACGGACTTGGTCGTCGGCAGGAAACGGGTACCCAGTCCGGCGGCAGGGACGATGGCAGTCTGGAACGCGCTCGTCGGGCTCATACCCGGAGAGCCTAGCCATCCATCGCGTGCTTCGACTGCGCACGTAACGTGACGCACTGTGACCCGGGCGGATGATGTGCCACCTGAAGGAACGAGTTCGGCCAAGCAGACCTGGCGACGTCGGCTAAAGAGCCGCCC
>NZ_AGVX02000006.1 GCF_000239155.1 Actinoalloteichus spitiensis RMV-1378 | reverse complement strand
CGGCCGCCCTCGCCGGGGCGTCGCACGCCACCGGCGAGTGCGGCTTCGTGTGCCTCGGTTCCGGCTGAGCCCACCGACGCGGCGCGCGGGGTCCGGGTGCCC
The DNA here is from genome assembly GCF_000239155.1 of Actinoalloteichus spitiensis RMV-1378. GTDB lineage: Bacteria > Actinomycetota > Actinomycetes > Mycobacteriales > Pseudonocardiaceae > Actinoalloteichus_B > Actinoalloteichus_B spitiensis. The sequence goes on along the minus strand of NZ_AGVX02000006.1, from coordinate 12,153 downwards.
GGGTGACCCGAGGAGGCCCGTGCCCGCGTCCGGTCGGTCGGGTGCCGGTGGCGTGTTCAGAGCCTGCGCAACCGGCGCAGCGCCTCGTCCAGCACGGCCGTCTTCTTGCAGAAGGCGAAGCGCACCAGGTGCCGCGTGGGGGCGGGGTCGTCGCAGAAGACCTGGACCGGGATGGCGGCCACGCCGGCACGCTCCGGCAGCGCCCGGCAGAGCTCGGCCCCGTCCTCGTAGCCGAGTGGACGCGCGTCGGCGCAGACGAAGTAGGTTCCCGCCGTGCCCAGCACGTCGAACCCGGCCTCGGCCAGTCCCTCCGAGAGCCGGTCCCGCTTCGCCTGGAGGTCCTTCCGGAGGCGTTCCACCCAGTCCATCTCCTGGCGCAGGGCGTGGGCGATCGCCGGCTGGAACGGCGCGCCGCCGACGAAGGTCAGGAACTGCTTGGCGGCCCGCACCGCCGAGACCAGTTCGGCCGGCCCGCACACCCAGCCGATCTTCCACCCGGTGGTGTTGAAGGTCTTGCCCCCGCTGGAGATCGCCAGGGTGCGGTCGACCATGCCCGGCAACGTCGCCAACGGCCGGTGGACGGCCCCGTCGGGTGCGTCGTCGTAGACGAGGTGTTCGTACACCTCGTCGGTGATGGCGACCAGGTCGTGCTCCTGGCAGAGCGCCGCGACGGCGCTGAGCTCGTCCTCGGTGAGCACCGTGCCCGTGGGGTTGTGCGGGGAGTTGAGCAGCAGCGCCCGGGTGCGGGGGCCGACCGCAGCGCGCAGCGCGTCGATGTCGAGGCGGAAGCGCCTGGTCGTCGGGTCCAGGACGAGGGGGACCACCCTGCGGGTGGCGCCGGCCAGCGCGACGGCCGCGGCGTAGGAGTCGTAGTACGGCTCGATCAGCACGACCTCGTCGCCCGGCTCCACCAGGGCCAGCAGGCTGGCCGCGATGGCCTCGGTGGCTCCGACGGTCACCAGCACCTCGGTCTCCGGGTCGTACTCGGTGCCGTACCTGGTGCTGCGGTGCGCGGCGATGGCCTCCCGCAGCTCCGGGCGGCCCGGTCCGGGCGGGTACTGGTTGACTCCCTCGGCGATGGCGCGCCGCGCCACCTGCAACATGCCCATCGGGCCGTCGCTGTCCGGGAAACCCTGCCCGAGGTTCACCGCACCGGTGCGGGTCGCCAGGGCCGTCATCTCGGCGAAGATGGTGGACGCGAAGGGGCGCAGCCTGGTGACGAGAGTTGGAGTACTCACACGTCGCATCCTGTCAGCCCGCTCCGTCGGGAAGAATCGGCGTCGTGTCCCAGCCTCTGCCCGACGAACTGACCAAGCGGCGTGCCCTGCGCCGGATGAAGGCCGTCGCCACCGGCCTGCTGCTGCTCGCCTCGGTGGTGTACGTGGTGGCCAGGTGGCAGGAGCACGCGGGGGCGCCGGCCTGGGTCGGCTACGTCCGCGCGGCGGCCGAGGCGGGCATGGTCGGTGCGCTGGCGGACTGGTTCGCGGTGACGGCGCTGTTCCGGCGGCCGATGGGGCTGCCGATCCCGCACACCGCCATCATCCCCACCAGGAAGAACGAGATCGGCGACAGCCTCGGCAACTTCGTGGGGACCAACTTCCTCGCCGAGGCGGTGGTGCGGGACCGCCTCCGCCAGGCCGATGTCGGGGCCAGGGTGGGTGCGTGGCTCGCGCGTCCGGACAACGCGGAGCGGCTCACCTCCGAGCTCTCCACGGCCCTGCGCGGGGCGGTCACGGTGCTGCGGGACGACGACGTGCGGGTGGTCCTGGAGCAGGCCGTGGTGCGGCGCCTGGAGGAACAACCGTGGGGGCCGCCGCTGGGCCGTCTCCTGGGCCAGGTCGTGGCGGAGGGCAGTCACCACCGGCTCGTGGACCTGCTCTGCGACCGGGCGTACGAGTGGGTGCGGGACAACGAGGAGACCCTCCGGCGGGTGGTGTCGGAGCGGGCGCCGTCGTGGTCGCCCCGTTTCGTGGACTCGATGGTCGGTGACCGGGTCTACGGCGAGGTGCTCACCTTCGCCCGAGCCGTCAGGGACGACCCGAACCACCGGGTCCGTCTGATGCTCGACGACTTCCTGGCCCAGTTCGCCAGGGACCTGCGCGAGGACCCGGAGGCGATGGCCCGGGCCGAGCGGTTCAAGCGGGAGGTGCTGGCGCACCCCGCCGTGCAGGGTCTGGCGGCCTCACTCTGGAGCAGGGCCAAGGAGATGCTGTTGTCCGCCGCCGAGGACCCGTCGAGCGAGCTGCGGATCCGGGTTCGGGGAGGGATCGAGTCGCTCGGCACGCGGCTGGTGACGGACCCCGAGATGCGGGGCAAGGCCGAGCGGTGGCTGGAGACCGCGGTGGTCCACGTGGTGGAGAACTACCGCCACGAGCTGACCTCCCTCATCAGCGACACGGTGCGGCGCTGGGACGGGGTGGAGACGGCGAGGAAGGTCGAGCTCCAGGTGGGCCGCGACCTCCAGTTCATCCGGATCAACGGCACGGTGGTGGGCGCGTTGGCCGGACTGGCCATCCACACCCTCTCCCACCTGGTGCTCTGAGCCGTCTCCCGCCGTCGGCGGGACGCGGGACGCGGGGCGGTTCACCGCCTGGCGCGGTGCCGCCAGTTCCTCGACTTCGCCCGGTTGCCGCACACGCGCATCGAGCACCAGGCGCGTGACCGGTTGCGCGACCGGTCGTAGAAGGCCCACAGGCAGGTGTCGGCGGGGCAGATCTTGACCCGGTTCCAGGTGCCGAGGACGGCGAGTCGGGTCGCGGTGAGGAGCAGGGTTCCGACGGCCTCCTCGCTGGTCAGCTCGGGCCCGCCTTCGAGGAGGGCCACGGCGACCGGCCAGGGGCGTGGCCACTCCACCCGCTCCGCCCCCGGTGCGCCGGCCGACGCCCGCAGCGCGTCCCGGACCTGCCTGGCCGCCCGGACGTCGCCGGGCTCGCCGATCCCGCGCTCCGCGACCCAGTGCTCCCACGCGCTGCCCGAGTCGAGCAGGTCGGTGCCCAGCTCGGCGTCCGCCGTGTTCATGAACGCGAGCAGGAGCTCGATCTCCGCGTCGTGGGGGCTCGTCGCCGAGGGTCCCTCCGTCATCGGTCAACCCTAGAACGTCCGGGTACGTGATCCCGCCGTTGCACCCCGTCGGTGTAACCCCCATAATCCTGTCAGTGGTTGCTAACCACTGTGGAGAGAACAGTGGTGACGGTTGGGGGTCGGGGAGGGGCGGTGGCCGAAGTGGACCTGCTCCTGGCCGGGTGAGGACGGCGGGTGGCGGGTGGCGGGTGCCGTCGGAGCCTCCCCGGCGACCCCACCGATCGCCGGGAGTCCACGCGGCGGCGGGGGAACGCCCACCGTCCGAGGTCGGCGGCGGTTCGACTGGCCGCCGGGCCGTGCGGACCCGACGATGCGACCGGGATGACCAAGGAGAAGGGTGAGGAAGACCGATGAGTGAGACGACCGCCCCTGACAGGCCCGCGACGCCGCTGGCCCTGGAGGGCTACGTGCTGGACTGCCCGGACCCGAGGGCCTTGGCCTCCTTCTACCAGGACCTCCTGGGGTGGACCGAGGTGGTGTCGGACACTCCGGACTGGGTGTCGCTGCGCAACCCGAGCGGGGGGACGCTGTCGTTCCAACGGGACCCGGAGGTGCCCCCCTCCACCTGGCCCAGTCGGGAACGGCACCAGATGGCCCATCTGGACGTGACGGTGCCCGACCTCGCGGCGGAGTGTGAGCGGGCTGTTCGCATCGGGGCTACGCGGTTGTCCGGGGAGCATGAGAACTGGGTGGTTTTCGCCGATCCGGCCGGGCACCCTTTCTGCCTCTGTCGGGGCTGAGGCCGGAAATAGGGGTCGACGCCGCGGAACGGTCTCGTCCGATCCGCGGCGTCGTTTTGTCCTCCTCCGCCGAACGGAGCCCGCGTAACTCGTCCGTCCGGGTAACTTCGGAGGTCTGACCAGGTCAGGTTCCTTTCGGCGCAACAGCGGACCCGGTCGCGCCCTCCTCCCTTCCGCCGTTCCCCCGCCACGGAAACAGTTTCGACATCACCGAAAAATCCGGACTCCCCCTGTTTTCCCCGTGCCGTTGAGCCGGGATATTCGCGGTGCTAGTTTCGCGGAACCGGTTCGGTGGCGAACGGGGAGGAGATGGCGACGATCGCGGACGTGGCCAGAGCTGCTGGCGTTTCCCGCAGTACCGTTTCCTACGCGTTGTCGGGAAAGCGGGCCGTCTCGCCGGACACCCTGTCCAGGGTGCGGCGGGCCGTGCGGGACCTCGGTTACACCCCGCACGCGGGAGCCCAGGCGCTGGCGCTCGCCAGGACCGGGGTCATTGGTCTCATGCTGCCCGTCGACCACGCCGACGCCGCCCCAGCCGTGACACGGTACGTGGCGCCGATCTCGGCCGCCGCGCGTCGACTCGGGTACGACCTGCTGTTGGTGACCGACATCGACGGCCCCTCGGCGCTGCGCCGCGTCACCGAGTCCGGCCGGGTGGACGGGCTCGTGCTGCTGGACGTCACCCAGGACGACCCCCGGCTGCCGGCGCTGCGCGCCGCCGAGCGGCCCGCCGTCCTCATCGGCCTGCCCCGCGACGTCGAGGGACTGGACGTCGTCGACCTCGACTTCCGGGTCGCGGCGGAGATGGTGGTCGACCACCTCGCGGCCCTCGGCCACCGGCGGGTCACGCTGGTCACCCCGGCGCGGGAGGTCTTCGCCCGCGGCGCCGGCCACGCGTGGCGGTTCCGAAGTTCCTGCCTCGCCCGGGCCAGGACGCGCGGGTTGCGCCTCTACCCGCACTTCGCGGCCGCCCGGCAGGCGGACACCGGGCACGTCCTCGACGCCGTGCTCCGCACCCACCCCGACGCCACCGCCCTGGTCCTCCACGACGACCGGTCCGTCGCCGCGTTGCCCGCGGTCCTGCACGAGCGTGCGATGCGGGTTCCCGGCGACCTGTCCGTGGTCGGTCTCCACCGGGGCGGAGGTGACGGGCCGCCGCCCTACACGGCCGTCGACGCCTCGCCGCTCGAGTTGGGTGGGCTGGCGGTGCGCCGACTGGTCAGCCGGATGACCGCTGCGCCGGACGCGGAACCCGTCGGCGTCACGCTGCTCCGACCCCACCTCACCGACCGGGCCAGCACCGCCTGACGGCGGCGGTGGACGGGGTGCCAGCCAGGACGAGGAGGACGCCGATGACAGGAGCCAGGCGGGTGCTGACGGCGACGGTGCTGGTGCTCGGTCTGGGCGCGGCCTGCGCCGGACCTGGCGGCGACGGCGGTGGCGGCGAACGCGACTACCGCTTCTGGGACCCCTACACGCAGTTCGGGGACGACTCGGAGTGGGCGGCCCTGGTCACCGACTGCGGGCGGCGAGCCGGGGTCTCCCTGCACCGGAGCGGGTACGACGGCTCGGACCTGACGACCAGGGCGATCCTCGCCGCGCAGCAGGGGAACCCTCCCGACGTCCTCGTGCTCGACAACCCGGTGGTCACGACCCTCGCCGAGGGCGAACTGCTCCTGCCCGTCGAGGAGCTGCCCGTGGACCTCGGGGACTTCGAGGAGAACCTGCTTGAGGCGGGAGAACTCGACGGGACCCGGTACGGGGTGCCGATCGGCGCGAACACCCTGGCCCTGTACTACAACGCCGACGTGCTCGCCGACGCCGGGGTCGACCCGGCGGCCATCCACGACTGGGCCGACCTCGACGCGGCCCTGGCGGAGATCTCGGCGCACGGGTACCGGGGCATCACCTTCGCCGCGATCGGCAACGAGGAGGGCATCTACCAGTTCCTGCCCTGGTTCTGGGGGGCGGGCGCCGACCTGGAGGAGCTGGACTCGCCGGCGGCGGTGGCGGCGCTGCGGCTGTGGAAGGGCTGGCTGGACGCGGGCCACGCCCCCAACTCCGTCATCAACAACAACCAGACCACGAGTTGGCAGGAGTTCGAGACGGGCACCTACGGGTTCGCGCTCAACGGCACCTGGCAACTGGCCAACGCCCGCGCCTCCGGCATCGACTACGGAATCATCCCGATCCCCTCCCGGGACGGCGGCCCGGCTCCTGGCGCGGCCGGCGGGGAGATGGTCACCGTGCCCGTCCAGGAGGACCCGCGGAGGTACCAGCGCAGCCGCGCCGTCGTCGAATGCCTGGTCAGCGACGACAACCTGCTGACCACCGACACGGTGCTCTCCTACGTCGCACCCGTGGAGGAGGTCGCCGCCCGGCAACGGGCCGAGGAGCCCGAACTGGCGCCCTGGATCAACGCGGTGCGGGAGGCCCGGGGGCGCACCGCCAACGACCTGGGGACGAGGTACCCGGTGATCTCGGAGAACCTCTGGACCGCCGTGCAGAACGCGTTGTCCGGCGCGGAGACGCCAGCGGACGCCCTCGCCTTCGCCCAGGAGGCGGTGACCGGCGACTTCGGGCGCTGACCGGTCCGCGCCGCGCCCGCCAGGGGTGGGGCGGAGGCGTTGGGCACCGCGAGGGGACGCGACAAGCCGGGGGAGATCGTGGCCGACAGTGAGGAACCAGATGACGACCGCACCGAGCAGGAACGGGCCGCGCCGGCGCTGGCCGTCACCGAGAACGACCGCCTGGGGGTTCCTCGCGCCGGTGGTCGTCTACCTGGTGGCGTTCTACCTCTACCCGCTGCTGCGGAACCTCGACCTGAGCCTGCGTGACTACACCGTCCGCTCCTTCGTTCGGGACGACGCCGCCTTCGTGGGCCTGGACAACTACGCGCGGGTGGTCACGAGCGCGGCCTTCGCGCCCGCGTTGTGGAACACCCTGGTCTTCACCGCGCTGTCCCTGGTCTTCCAGTACGGCATCGGTCTCGCGCTCGCCGTCTTCTTCCACCAGCACTTCAGGCTGTCGGTGTCCCTCAGGGCGCTGTTCCTGGTGCCGTGGTTGCTGCCGCTGATCGTGTCGGCCTCGACCTGGTCCTGGATGCTCAACAGCGAGTCGGGGGTGGTGAACTCGGTCCTCACCGCGTTCGGCGCCGACCCCGTCAACTGGCTCACGTCTCCCCGCTACTCCCTGCTCGCGGTCCTCGTGGCCAACGTCTGGATCGGGATCCCGTTCAACCTCGTGCTGCTCTACAGCGGTCTCCGGAACATCCCACCCCAGCTCCACGAGGCCGCCGCCCTCGACGGCGCCGGCGGCTGGCAGCGGTTCTGGCGGATCACGATGCCCCTGCTGCGGCCGGTGTCGGCGATCACGCTCCTGCTCGGTCTGGTCTACACGCTCAAGGTCTTCGACATCATCTGGATCATGACGCAGGGGGGACCGGGGAACTCGTCGACGACCCTCGCCACCTGGTCCTACGAGCTCGGGTTCGGCTCGCTGCTGCCCCGTTTCGGCCCGGCGGCAGCGGTCGGGAACCTGCTCATCATCATCGCCCTGTTCTTCGGCGTCATCCACATCCTGGTCCAGCGGCGGCAGGAGGCGGCGTGAACACACGGCGGCGGTGGTGGAAGACGGCGGTCGGGATCGTGCTGACCGCCCTGATGCTCTTCCCGGTCTACTGGATGGTGAACGTCTCGCTCACACCGAGGGACCGGATGCGCCAGACCCCACCCGACTGGTTCCCGACCTCGCCGACCTTCGAGGGGTACGCGGCCGTCCTCCGGGAACAGCTGCCGGCGCTGGGCACCAGCCTGCTGATCGGGGTGTGCACGGCGGTCCTGACCGTGGTCGTGGCGGCCCCGGCGGGCTTCGCCCTGGCCAAGCTCTCCCCCCTGGGCGGTGGCCCACTGCACTTCGTGCTGGTCATCGCCCAGATGATCCCCAGCATCATCATGGCGATGGGGTTCTACTCCGTCTACCTCACCGTCGGCGGACTGGACACCTGGTGGGGACTGGTCATCGCCGACTCCACCCTGGCGGTGCCCTTCGGCGTGCTGGTGTTCACCGCGTTCATGTCCGCCGTGCCCGACGAGATCATCCAGGCGGCGCGGATCGACGGAGCCGGCCTCTGGCGCACCTTCCGGTCGGTCGTCCTGCCGGCCAGTCGGAACGCCGTGGTCACCGTCTCGCTGTTCGCGTTCCTGTGGGCGTGGTCGGACTTCGTCTTCGCCAACACGCTCAACGGCAGCGGCGACGTCCGGCCGATCACCCTGGGCATCTACCGGTACATCGGCAACAACGACCAGGACTGGAACGCGATCATGGCGACCGCCGTCGTCGCCTCGGTACCGGCCGCTGTGCTGCTGGTGGTCGCCCAGCGCTACGTGGCGGCCGGGGTCACGGCGGGCGCGGTCAAGGACTGAACCGGATGGCCACTGGGCGTGCGCGCCCCGGGTAGGGTTCGTCCCCATGTCGACGAGTCAGGCCCTGCTCGGACCGCTCGACCAGGAGGCTCGACACGGCTACGACCTCGAACGTGCCCACGACGAGCGCTCGGGCCGCGAGCGGGGAACGAGATCCGACCGGTTCCGCTCGATCCCGTCCCGGTGGGCGCGGAATGCGTCCGTCGAGGTGCGGCGGACCGCCCCCGGCTCGACGCCGGAGCGCACGCCCGCCACGACCACCGGGCCCGGTCGCCGCCGCGTCCCTGAGCGGCTCTCCACACCACGGGAACCCGCGCCGCGCCCGCGCCCGGCACGCGGCCCCGCACTGCCCGTCGGACGTGGTCCCCGCCCGCTGATCGACCCGCGACGGGGCGAGCACCGCACGCCGACGCGCGGGCCGGCCCGGGGCAAGCGGACCGGCGACCTGGCCGAGCGGCTCGTCCGCGACCACGCGCCGCCGCACCGCGAGGCGGTCCGGACAGGGCGGGGCACCGCGGAGGCGAGGACGGAACAGCTCGTGGACAGGGGTCAGGCATGGAGTCGACCGTGAACGGCGCGGCGCGAGGCGGGGCGGGGCCCTTGCTCACCGCCGAGGGGCTTGAACTCTCCTTCGGTCGGAACCCGGCGCTCAGGGGCGCGAACTTCACCATCGACCCCGGGGAGATGGTCGCCGTGCTCGGCCCCTCGGGTTCGGGCAAGTCGACCCTGTTGCACTGCCTCGCCGGAATCCTCGTGCCCACGGCCGGCTCGGTGATGTTCGAGGGCCGGGAGATCTCGGCCATGAACGACGTGGGGCGCAGCGAGCTGCGCCGCACCTCCTTCGGATTCGTCTTCCAGTTCGGCCAGCTCATCCCCGAGCTGACCGCCCTCGAGAACGTGGCCCTGCCCTTGCGGCTGGCGGGGAAGCGGCGCCGGGTGGCGGAACGGCAGGCCCTCGAGTGGCTGGACCGGTTGGGCGTCGGGTCCGTCGCCGACCAGCGTCCCAGCGAGATCTCGGGTGGCCAGGGACAACGTACGGCCATCGCGCGGGCGCTCGTGGCCGGTCCGAGGGTCGTCTTCGCCGACGAGCCCACCGGCGCGCTCGACTCGGTGCAGGGGGACGAGGTGATGACGCTGCTCGCCTCCGTCGCCCGGGAGACCGCCGCCGCCGTCGTCCTGGTCACCCACGAACCGCGGGTCGCCGCCTACTCCGATCGCGAGGTGATCGTTCGGGACGGGCGGACCGACGACCACCGGGCGACGGGGGAGCGGAACCGGTGAGAGCGGCGTCCTCCACCCCGTTCCGCTGGCTGCGCGACCTCGCCCTGGGGATCAGGTTGGCGTTGACCGGCCGGACCCCCTGGGGCCGGATGGGTCTGAGCGCGGCGGGCATCGCGCTCGGTGTCGCGGCCCTCTTCGCCGTCGCCACGTTGCCCGAGATCATGAACCAGCGCGAGGAGCGGGACGCGGCGCGGACCCCCATCCTCGCCGAGGAGCTGTCGGACGCGGACGGTGCGCCGGCAGCGCTGGAGGCGACCTCGGCGAGCACCCAGTTCCAGAACGAGCGGATCAGGGGCTACTACCTCACCGGCGTCGGCCCCGAATCCCCCCGCCCACCCGGTGTCGACACGCTTCCCGGCCCCGGGGAGAGCGTCGTCTCGCCCGCCCTGCGTGAGCTGCTGGCCGCGCCGGAAGGGGAGCTCCTCCGGCCCCGTTTCCCCGAGCGGATCATCGGGGAGATCGGCCCGGAGGGGCTGACCGGCCCGTCCGAGCTGTACTTCTACGCCGGCGGGGAGCACCGGATGGCCCAGGCCGAAGTGGTGCTCGGTTTCGGCGGCTTCGAGCGGATGGGCGGGTTCTCCCCGATCCTCTGGGTCACCTACGCGGTGGGGGCCGGCGCGATCCTGGTGCCCGTCGTCGTCTTCGTCGCCAACGCGACCCGGCTGGCGGAGTCCTCCCGGATCCGCCGACTGGCCGCGCTGCGGCTGCTGGGCGCGGACCGCCACCAGATCCGGCGGTTGGCCGTTGGTGAGTCCCTTCTCAGTACCGCTCTCGGCCTGCTGTTGGGCGCGCTGCTCTTCGCCCTCGCCAGGGCGTGGCTGACGTCGGTGCCGCTCGCGGCGGGCGGGCTGTTCCCGGACGACGTCCGACCGAACTGGTGGGTGCTGGCCGTCGTGGTCGTCGGGCTCCCGCTGCTCGCCGTCGGCAGCGCTCTCTTCGCCACGCGGCGCGTCGCGGTCGAGCCGCTGGGGGCCGCCCGGGCCAGCGCGGCGGCACCGAGGCAACTGGGGTGGCGTGCCGTTCCGCTGTTGCTCGGCTTCGTCGGGATGGCCTTGGTCAACGAGAGCACCCTCGGGGGCGGCACCGAGTTCACCCCGCTGCTGCTGACCACCTCGGTGGTCCTGATGCTGGCCAGCATCCCCGCTCTGCTGCCCTGGCTCGTCGAACGGCTCGTTCGAGGGGTCCGTGGGGGGCCGGTGGCCTGGCAGCTCGCGGTGCGGCGCCTCCAGCTGGACAGTTCGACGGCGTCCCGGTCCGTCAGCAGCGTCGCGGTCGTCCTGGCGGGGGTCATCGCGCTCCAGGCCGTGCTCACCTCGACGGAGACGATGCTCAAGGAGACCGAGACGACCACCGGGCACTCCGGGTTCACCGTCTCCGCCTCACCGCACATGATCGACGAGTCGAGGGAGGAGGGCGTCGCCGCGCTCCGCCGCTTCCTCGAATCCCTGTCCGCCGACTTCCCCGAGGGGGAGATCAGCGGGTGGTTGGAGACCCCGGCCGAGGGGCGAGAGAGGTACCACGTCCCGATCCTGATCGCCGACTGCCCCACCCTCGGCACGATGCTCGGGGTGGACGACTGCGTCGACGGTGCCTCCTACCGCATGCCCTCCGACGTCACGCCCGTCACGCTCGACCCGGGCGAGACCTTGGTCCTCAACCCGGATTTCTGGCCGCCGGCGGAGCCGGTGTGGGAGCGGGGGGTGTTCGAGGTCCCGGCCGACGCCGGGGTCGCCCAGCCACCGGACGAGTCCTTCGGCTGGTACCAGGGCGGCGCCCTGGCCCTCACGCCCCGGGCGGCGGAGGACCTGCCAGCGGCACCGCTCTACCAGCATCTGAACCTGCGGTTCGACGAGATGGATCCGAGGCTGGTCGAGGAGGTGCGCAGCGCGGTGTGGGAGGAGCTGCCGGCGACGTACCTGTACGACGACCTCCTCACCGTCGACGAGGAAACGCGTTCTCTCGACCAGGCTCGCCAGGGCCTCTGGATCGGGGCGCTGATCACCTTCGCGCTGGTCGCGAGCAGCCTGCTGGTGGTGGCGGTGGAACAGATCCAGGAGCGGCGGCGCCCACTGGCCGTGGTGGCCGCCGTCGGGGCGCGCCGGCGGACGCTGGCTGGGTCGGTGCTGGTGCAGACGGCGATCCCGATGGCCGCCGGGCTCCTCGCCGCCGTGGTGGTGGGCCTGCTGATCGCCAGCCTGGCCCTCGTCCTCCTTTTCGACCACTTCGAACCGGACTGGCCTGGTATCGCGGCGATGGTGGGCGTGTCGGCATTCGCCGTTCTCGTCGTGACTTTGGGTACGCTGCCAACACTCCGGCACGCGTCCCGCCCGGAGGAGCTTCGTTCGGAGTAGGAACGGCCGGGCGAGCTGGACTGGGAAGCCCTTCGCGGTGGTGCGGCGTTCGGGGCGCGGCACCAGCCTGGAGGCGGCCGGAGTGGATCCGACGAAGCCGCGTCGGTTCGCCGTGACGGCCGCCCCGAGCCTGGGCCGTGGTCGAACGGGGTGGCCACGGCCCAGGCCCTCCCCGGAAGGCGAGCGGGCCGAAGGCGCCCGCACTGTCCCGTGACGGGCGGCCGGAGCGGTTCCGGCGGGGGCGGGGGCCCGCCGTGGGGGGACGAGCCGCCCCGG
>NZ_AGVX02000007.1 GCF_000239155.1 Actinoalloteichus spitiensis RMV-1378 | reverse complement strand
ACCAGGCGGTCCGGCGCGGGTACCGGCCGGCGCCCCTTCCGGTGCCGGCCACCTCGCGGGCAGGACGCCCGGAGCCGTGCCAGCAGTGGACCCCGCTCACCGCGCCGGTCGGGAACCCCGCCGACCGTCCGCCCCGCCCAGCGCCGGCGGGAGCGCGCCGCTCAGTCCCGGGACCAGGCGATCTTCACCCACTGCAGGGTGATGACGGCGATCGCGACGACGGTGATCAGCAGACCGATCCCCGGGCCGGGAGCACCCGGTGCCGTCTGCCGGGTCCAGATCGCCAGCATTCCCTCGAAGATCGAGTGCCCGCACCCGATGAGGCTGAGCCACGCCAGTCCCCAGCGCCGCACCGCCAGGGCGACACCGCTCACGACCAGGCCGAACAACAGCACCGTCGCCGCGAAGACCTGCGGCAGGATCCCGACGCCGAGCTCCGGTGGCACCCGGCTCAGCAGGACGTCGAGGCCGCTGGAGTCACCGGCCCACGGCAGCACCATGCCCAGCACCAGCAGCAACATGCCGGCCCCGATCACGGCCGTCCGGTGCCCCGGTTCGAAACTGCGGCGGGCCCGCTGGCCTGCCTCGTCGATCTCCGTCCGCAGCGCGGACAGCTCGGGGCTCTCCTGGCCGGCGGTGCTCGACTCGCTCATCGGACCTCACATCCGCCGACCGGGGCCGGCTCGGTCGCGGGCCTGCCGAAGGACGGCAGACCGAGGCTGACGCCGGAGGTCCTGGGACGCACGCCCGCCTCCCAGTGGTCACCGGCACGGGTGCGGCGGTGCGCCAGTGGCTCACCGTCCGCGACGAGGTGGTGCGGGGCGGCGTGCGTGACGACGGTGCGCACCAGGTCGCCCGGCCGCACCTCCCCGTCCACCTGGCCGCCGACCGGGGAGAAGTGGACCAGCCGGCCGTCCCTGGCCCGCCCGCTGAGACGGCGGGTCTCGGCGTCCTTGCGCCCCGCCCCCTCAGTGACCAGCACCTCGACCTCGGTGCCCACCAAGCCCTTGTTCAGGTCCCACGAGATGTCGTCCTGGAGGCGCACCAGCCGGTCGTACCGCTCCTGCACGACCTCCTTGGGCACCTGGTCGCCCATCTCGGCGGCCGGGGTACCCGGACGCTTGGAGTACTGGAAGGTGAACGCCTGGGAGAACCGGGACCGCCGCACCACCTCCAGCGTCTCCTGGAAGTCCTCCTCGGTCTCCCCGGGGAAACCCACGATGATGTCGGTGGTGATGGCGGCGTCGGGGATGGCCGCCCGCACCCGCTCCACGATGCCGAGGAACCGCTCGGCCCGGTAGGACCGCCGCATCGCCCGCAACACCCGGTCGGAGCCGGACTGGAGGGGCATGTGCAGCTGCGGGCAGACGTTGGGGGTTTCGGCCATCGCCTCGATGACGTCGTCGGTGAACTCCCTCGGGTGGGGCGAGGTGAACCGCACCCGTTCCAGGCCCTCGACGGTGCCGCAGGCCCGCAGCAGCTTCCCGAAGGCGTAGCGGTCGCCGAACTCGACCCCGTAGGCGTTCACGTTCTGCCCCAGCAGCGTCACCTCGCTGACGCCCTCCGCGACGAGCGCGGACACCTCGGCGAGGACCTCACCGGGCCGGCGGTCCCGTTCCTTGCCCCGCAGGGCGGGGACGATGCAGAACGTGCAGGTGTTGTTGCAGCCGACCGAGATGGACACCCAGCCGGAGTGGGCCGACTCCCGGCGGGCGGGCAGCGTCGAGGGGAAGACCTCGAGGGCCTCCTCGATCTCCACCTGGGCCTCCCGGTTGTGCCGGGACCGCTCCAGCAGGGTCGGCAACGAGCCGATGTTGTGGGTGCCGAAGACGACGTCGACCCAGGGGGCCCTGCGGACGATCTCGCCCCGGTCCTTCTGCGCGAGGCACCCCCCGACGGCGATCTGCATGCCCGGGTGGGAGTCCTTGACCGGGCGCAGCCGCCCCAGGTTGCCGTAAAGGCGGTTGTCGGCGTTCTCCCGGACCGCGCACGTGTTGAACACGACGACGTCCGGCGTGGCCTCGCCGGCCGACCGCACGTACCCGGCGTCCTCCAGCAACCCGGCGAGCCGCTCGGAGTCGTGCACGTTCATCTGGCATCCGTACGTGCGGACCTCGTAGCTTCGCTGCACCCTGCACCCCTTTCCGCTGACCAGGGTACGAGCTGGTTCGTGGCCGGTTCATCGGGGCGGGGCCACGCCCGGTGACGTCCTGGTTGCTACCCACAGGTACCGGTGCGGTTACAGACGCCGCTGAGGTGGGGACGCCGCTCCTCCGTGCGGTTATGGTGTGCGGCCATGAGCGCAACGTCCGGGCAGCCACCGATGATCAGGATGTCCTCGGTGGACAAGTTCTTCGGTCCGCTGCACGTGCTCAAGGACATCAATCTCGAGGTCCCCCGGGGCCAGGTGGTTGTCGTCCTCGGGCCGTCGGGTTCCGGCAAGTCGACCCTCTGCCGGACCATCAACAGGCTGGAGCCGATCAACTCCGGTGTCATCGCCATCGACGGCAAGGACCTGCCCGCCGAGGGCAAGGCCCTCGCCGGGCTGCGCGCCGACGTGGGCATGGTGTTCCAGCAGTTCAACCTGTTCGCCCACAAGACGATCCTGGAGAACGTCACGCTCGGCCCCCTCAAGGTGAGGAGGACCGAGAAGGCGGAGGCGGAACAACGCGCCCGGCAGCTGCTGGAGCGGGTCGGCATCGCCAACCAGGCAGACAAGTACCCGGCCCAGCTCTCGGGTGGGCAGCAGCAGCGTGCGGCCATCGCCCGGGCGCTGGCGATGAAGCCGAAGGTCATGCTCTTCGACGAGCCGACCTCGGCGCTGGACCCGGAGATGGTCCAGGAGGTCCTCGACACGATGACCGACCTGGCCAAGGAGGGCATGACCATGCTCGTGGTCACCCACGAGATGGGCTTCGCCCGCAAGGCCGCCGACCGGGTCATCTTCATGGCGGACGGCGAGGTCGTGGAGGACTCGACACCCGAGGACTTCTTCCAGGCCCCGAAGTCCGACCGGGCCCGGGACTTCCTCGGCAAGATCCTCACCCACTGACCGGCCCGCCGCACCAGCCCGCGGCGCGTGCGCGCCGCACCGAACAGAACACAGGAGACGACGATGAGGAACCGCTCCCTCGCCGCGAGTCTGCTCGTCGGCGCGCTCGCGCTGACCGCGTGTGGACGCGAGGGCGGCCCGGCCGACGAGAACGCCGAGCCGGACTCGGTCGAGCAGTCGGTGCAGACCGACGTCGAGCTGGAGGGCTCGCCGACCTTCGACCGGATGTCCGAGCGCGGCAACGTGGTCATCGGGGTCAAGGACGACCAGCCCGGCCTGGGATACCGCGACCCGACGACCGACGAGTACTCCGGGTTCGACATCGAGATCGCTCGGTTGATCGCGGCCCAGCTCGGTTTCGACCCCGAGTCGGAGATCGAGTACAGGCCGATCGCCTCCGCTGCCCGTGAGCAGGAGATCGCGAACGGCAACATCGACTACTACGTCGGCACGTACACGATCAACGACGGCCGCAAGGAGCAGATCGACTTCGCCGGCCCGTACTACATCGCCGGCCAGGACCTGCTGGTGCGCGGGGACGACGACTCGATCAACGGTCCGGAGGACCTCGAGGGCAAGAAGGTCTGCTCGGCGCAGGGCTCCACCCCGATCCAGCGGGTTCGGGAGGAGGGCCTGACCGAGGAGAGCAACATCGTCGAGTTCCAGGGCTACTCCGACTGCGTGACGCAGCTGCTCCAGGGTTCGGTCGACGCGGTCACCACCGACGACGCGATCCTGCTGGGCTACGCCTCCGTCGAGGAGGAGGGCTCGCTGCGGGTCGTCGGCGAGACGTTCTCGGACGAGCCCTACGGCATCGGCCTGCCGAAGGGCGATGACGCCCTGCGCGAGCGGATCAACGACATCCTGGACGAGGCGCGCGAGAACGGCGGCTGGCAGGAGATCTACGACGCCACCCTGGGCAAGAGCGGCAACGAGGCCGAGCAGCCCGAGGTCGACCGGTACTGAGCAGGGACTGACGGCCGGCGGCACCCGGTTCCGGGGCCGCCGGCC
>NZ_AGVX02000008.1 GCF_000239155.1 Actinoalloteichus spitiensis RMV-1378 | reverse complement strand
GGATGCGGTCGCCGACCGGCCCGGAGGCCGGTCGGCGCCGCCGCGTGGTCCCCGCCGCGTCGTCGCCCACCGGCCGCGAACGACCGTCGGGTTCGTCCGACGCGGCGCCGCTCATCGTTCGTCGGTGTCGGTCGGGGTCCGGCCGGCCGGCTGCTCGGCCGTGGTCTCACCCGAGGTGACCGCCGCCGCGTCGACGTCCTCGTCCTCGTCGTCCTCCGGCGGCAGGCCCCGTGAGGCCCAGGCCGAGCGCAACGCGAGGCTGGCCTCGATGATCAGCCAGATCGCGAGGACGAAGATCACGGCGTCCAGCGGCGCGAGCAGCCACTCCCCAGCCTGGACGAAGTCGATGAGGTTGATGATCAGTGCCCACGACGTCATCACCAGCAGGAACACCAGGGGGATGAGGACGGCCAGCGGGTTGCGCCGCTTCTTGGTCACCCACACGGCGATGACGGCCAGGGCGAGACCGGCGGTGAGCTGGTTGGTGGTGCCGAACAGCTGCCACAGCGTCCCGAACGCGAGGTCGCCGGGTGCCAGCGCCAGTGCCAGGGGCACCACGACCGCCACCAGCGACGACCAGGTCAGACTCCGGGCCAGCGGGCGGAAGCGGACGATCTCGGCGATCTCCTGGACGATGTAGCGCTGGAGCCGGACACCGGTGTCCATCGTGGTCGCCGCGAAGCTGATGACGACCACGGCGGCGAAGACGACGCCGACCTCCAGCGGGATTCCCAGGTTGGAGGCGAAGTTCGCGACTCCGTTGACGAAGTTGTCGGTGGCCCCACCGGAAGCGGTGGAGAAGTCGGAGAACAACGCGTTCCACTCGATGGTGGTGGCCGCGATCCCGGCGGTGCAGGCGAGGATGGAACAGACCGCCAAGCCGCCCTCGCCAAGTGCCGAGGTGTAACCGACGAACCGGGCGTCGGTTTCCTTGTCGATCTGTTTCGCCGTGGTCCCGGATGCGACCAGGCTGTGGAATCCGGAGATGGCTCCGCAGGCGATCGTGACGAACAGCAACGGGAACCAGGGGGGCGAGTCGGCCGGCACGTCGTTCACGACCGGGGCGACGATGCGGTTCAGGCCGATGCCCATCCCCAGCAGGATGATGACCAGCGCGATCACCAGCTGGTGCTGGTTGATGTAGTCGCGGGGCTGGAGCAGCATCCACACCGGCAGCCGGGACGCGGCGAACGCGTAGAGGAAGATGAAGATGATCCAGAGCGTCCGGGCGTCCGTGCCCAGCGCTGAGGCCACCGGGTCGAGGCTGATCGGCACGAGCAAGCCCAACGGGATCATCGCGTAGACCACGAGCAGCGCGATGATGGAGGGGACGAGCGCGGCCGTCCTGGTGCGGTAGATGTACTGGCCGACGGCGATGGCCAGTGGGATCTCCACCAGGATAGGCAGCACCGAGGCCGGGTTGGCGATGAACAGGTTCGCCATGACCACGGAGAACACCGCGTTCACCAGGGTCAGCAGGAAGAAGATGATGAGCAGGAACAGCCCCCGCGCCCGTTTGCTGATCACCTCACCGGCGAGGGCGCCGATGCTGCGGGCGCGGTGCCGGACCGAGACGACGAGCGCGCCGAAGTCGTGCACACCGGCGGCGAAGATGGACCCGACCACCACCCAGACCAGCGCCGGCCCCCACCCCCAGTAGACGCCGACGGCGGGGCCGACGATCGGAGCGGCACCCGCCACCGAGATGAAGTGGTGGCTGAACACGATGTGCCGGCTGGTCGGGACGAAGTCGATTCCGTCGGTGTAACGGTGGGCCGGTGTCACGTACCGGGGGTTCAGCACGTAGACGCGGCGCGCCAGGTACGCCGAGTAGTAGCGGTAGGCCACCGCGAAAACCGCGATGACGGCGAGCATGACCACGATCGCGGGCATCCGCAGCGACCTCCTGTGCCACTCTGCCGGTGCGTTCTCCGTTGTCCGACCGGCGCGAGTACCAGAAGCTACCGAATGATCGGCCGGTTGGTAAGAACCGACGAGCGAATTGTTGACAACGGAAGCGTTCACCGGAACGGTGGAGCGCCAGGAGGAGCGGGATGAGCGATTTCGCGGAGAGGTGGGCTCGCGCGGGCACCGGTGAGCTGTGCTGGTTGGGCGCGTCCGGTCCCACCGGCGCCGCCGTGATCCCACTGTCCCGGGAGGGGCGGCCCTGCGTGGCGCTGCCGTTGTCGCGACTCGCCGAGGCGGACGACCTCACGGGCCGGCGGGTGGCGTTCTGCGTGCCCGGGCGCCTCGGACAGGAGGGGGCTCCCGCCCCGGGGGTGGTCGCGGTCGGTCCGGTGCGGGTGGAGCACGACCTGGAGGGCGCCCGGTACGTCGAACACCTGCTGCACCAGGAGATGGTGAAGTACCCGCCGACCCGCCTGCGGGCGGACAGCCTGCTCTCCCGGCGGGAGAACTGGTGGTGGGTGGCGCGGGTGATCGTCACCATCGACGGGACCCCGGAGATTCGGGAACTCCCGCCCCGACGGGACGAGCGGGACGCGCTGCTGGTGCGGGAGGCGGACGCCGAGGCCCGTACTCCCCGGGTGGACGTGGTGTCGGCCGAGGACTGGGCGGTGGGACCCGGCGGTGAACTCGCCCTGGCGGCGGACGAGGGCCGCCCGCCGGGGGCCGGGGAACCGGCCTTCGCGTTCGGCCACCACCACAGCCCGGACTACGAACGGTGGGAACGGTGGCACCGGGCGGGCCCGCTCGTGGGGAACCGGCTGCGGGTGGAACACGCGGCCGGCGCCCCGGCGGCCTCGGTGCGGCCCTTCGGGATCCTCGGCCGGTTCCAGGGGCACCGCACCCTGGCCAGGGAGTGCCGGGCCGGAGTGGCGGAGCTGGAACGCAGGCTCGGCGTGTCCTGCTGACCGGTGCACCCAGGGTGTCCCGTCGGAACGTCGGACGCCCGTCGTCCTCCGGTTCGTCGAGGGGACGCCCCGGTGGAGGGCGGTCCCTCCCGCACCGTCCCTCCCGCCCGGGCCCGGGCGCGAGTGCCTCTCGGCACCGCTGCACGGACTCGCTTCCCACCCGGGGGGTCACCGCCCTGCGGGACGCGCGGGAGCGGGTCGTCGCCCCTCGCCCAGCACCGCGCCGGGAACCGACTCGGCCGGCATGGCTGAGGCCGCTCAGGTCCGTCCGCTCCCACCCAGGAACGGCACCCGCCCGGCGGCGGCGCCCGGTCGCCGTCGTCTCCGCAGGGCGGGTGGAGAGGCGGCAAGGCCCCGCGACACCCGAGGCTCGTCCCCGACGGCTCGGAACCGGCTGATGCACCCCGCTTTCCCGGTCACGGTGCCCACGGCCAGGAGGCGACCCGCAGGACACGCCCGGTGCCGCCCACCACGCCGCAGGGCCCCTCCCCCGATACTGATCGCCGCCGTCCGAGGGACGCGGAACCAACGACCGCCTGCGAAGGGATCCACCATGAGCACGCGAGAAGCGGTGCACGTCCCAGCAGCCCTCGTCGCCTCGTACGCGACCGCCTTCGGCGAGACCGGCAAGGAATGGCTGGCCGCGCTTCCCGGGCTGGTCGGCCAGTTGCTGGACCGCTGGGAGCTGAGGCGGGACGGCGACCCGACCTCGGGAGCCGCCTCCCTGGTGGTGCCGGTGCTCCGGGCCGACGACACCCCCGCCGTCCTCAAACTGCAGCTGCCCAGGGAGGAGACCACAGCCGCCCTCGTGGGGTTGCGCACGTGGCACGGCGACGGGGTCGTGCGGTTGCTCGACCACGACGCGGACACCAGCGCGATGCTGCTGGAACGGCTCGACGGGGCACGAACGCTGTCCTCGATCGAGGACGACGACACCGCGATGAGAATCCTGGCCGAACTCCAGGCCAGGTTGGTGTCGTTCGCCGCGCCGCCGGAGCTGCGCGGGCTCGGGGACATCGCGACCGACATGCTGGCACGGGTTCCGTCCGCGAGCGCGGCGCTGACCGACCCGAGCGACCAGCGGCACCTGCGGGGATGGGCCTCAGCGGTGGCGGAGCTGCTGGACGAGCCCGGTGACCGGATGCTGCACTGGGATCTGCACTACGACAACGTCCTCGCCGCTGAACGTGAACCGTGGCTCGCGATCGACCCGGAGCCACTGGCTGGCGACCCCGGCTTCGACCTGTGGCCCGCCCTGGACAGCCGTTGGGACGAAGTCGTGGCGGGAGGGGACCCGCACCGGGTGATCCGCCGCCGTTTCGACCTCCTCACCGAGGTACTGCACCTGGACCGCGCCCGGGCGGCCGGCTGGACCATGGGACGCCTGTTGCAGAACGCGCTGTGGGACATCGCCGACGGCGAAACGCGGCTCGCGTCCTCGGCGATCGCGGTGTCGCGAGCGTTGGGACACTGAGCACGTCAGTCCCCGGTAGCTCCGCCCTCGGTCCCGCCTTCACACCGGGTGCTTCCAAACAAACCCAGTACGGCCCAGTCCAAGCCCGTCGGGACTGGTCCTGGGGAACAGCCCCGCGTGCGCGGGGACGACGACCGCCGAGCCGTGGGAGATCGTGACGTGGCAGGAACAGCCCCGCGTGCGCGGGGACGAC
>NZ_AGVX02000009.1 GCF_000239155.1 Actinoalloteichus spitiensis RMV-1378 | reverse complement strand
GGGGACACCGGAGGGGGCCGGGCTGGTGGGGGGACTGCTCACGGGGTGGCTCCTGTCAGCGGATTGGGGGCCGGTAGGTACACCGACTGGGCGTCCAGCGGGGCGAGGACCTCGTCGATGCCGTGGAGTCGGGTCAGCAGGTTGGCCTTGCAGGGGAGGGTGGCCTCGTCCAGCCAGCGCCGGGCCAGCCGGTCGCCGTCCGGCCCGGCCGAGGCCAGGTCGGGCAGCGCGGCGCGCAGCCGGTCGGCGAGCAGTGCCAGGCCGGTCTCCTCCGCGAGCAGCCCCTCCTCCCCGAGGCAGCCGACGACGGCCAACGCCTGGTTGCGGAGCAGGTAGTAGGACAGGCGGTCGTCGACCAGGTGGTCGTCGACGACGGCGAGGGTGCACTCCTCGCTGCGGGTGCGGGCGAGCACGGAGGGCAGCCGGGACGCCGCCAGGTAGTAGCCCTGGTTGTCGCGGAACGCCCCGCCCACGACGTCTCCGCCGCCGTCGAGGCGGACGAGGGTGTTCTGCTGGTGCGCCTCCAGGCCGATCCCGGTGGCGGCGTAGAGGTGCAGCATCGGCACGAGCACCCGGTCGGTGTAGTCGACCACCCAGCGCCGCGCCGCCGAGGGGCCGCGGCCGGCGAGCAGCCCGCCGAGAAGGCTGGGGCCGCATCCCGGCCGGGGAGCCACCAGACCGGCCAGGCAGCGGTGTTCGGCGATGTCCGCCGGGGACTCGCGCACGGCGACGTCGAGTCCGGTGACCTCCGCGCCCCCCGGTCGGCCGGGGTCGTCGACGGCCAGCCAGCCGGGGTCCCGGATGATGCGGAAGTAGGGGTGGGCGCGCCGGGTGGCCTCGCCCAGGCCGGCGTCGAGGAGCCGGTGGACCTCCAGGCCCCGCCGGAGTTCGGTGCGGGTCGACTCGCGTCGCGAGTTGGTCAGCCGCAGTCCGAGCGAGAGCTTCAGCATGACGGGGGAGCCGGGCCGGTAGAGGGTCCGCACGCTCGAGGTGGGCCACCACCGCGCGCCGGCGGCGCCGAGCGGCACGAGGCGGCCCGCCCGCACCATCGCGTCCAGCCGCGGCCGGTGCACGGCGACGGCCGCCTGCCAGGGGTGCGCGGGGACGAGCACCCGGCCGGGCGGCGTGGTCAGGCCGGAGATCTCGGCGAGCAACGCGGCGGTGTCGCGACCGCCCATCGCGGGCGAGCCGGTCACGGCGTCCTGGGAGACGAGGTCGGCGTCGACGGCGAACCAGTGCAGCTGGAACGAGCCCCGCAGCTCCGGTGAGTACCGGGCCGCCTCCTCCTCGGGCAGTCCGTCCCTGCTCTTGGCCGCCGGGTGGTGCAGGTGGCCCAGCACCAGGGACTGCTCGGCGGTGAGGAAGGCGTCCCGGCCGCCGGCCGGGTGCTCGCGGTGGTGGCGGATGAAGCCGCGGACCCGGCTCACCGAGTCGGCCGTCCGCGCCACGAGGTCGGCGACCTCGCCCGGGTCGACGCCGCCCCTGGCCGGGTCGCGACCGGCCTCGCCGTGGGCTGCCTCGTCGGCGAGCAGGGCCGCGACGACGACCGGGTCGGCGGGGCCGTCGTCACCGCCGGCGGCTCCGGTGAGGCGGACCGGCCCGAAGCGGTGCCATTCGGTGGGTGAGCGGCGCAGCACCGGGGCGCGCAGTACGAGGCCGCGGCGCCGCAGCGGCACCACCAGGTCCCCCGAGCCCGGTACGGGAACGGCCTTCTCCCGCACCCAGCACCGCAGCAGGGCCTCCAGGTGGGCGTGCGCGGCCGCCACGCCCGGGTCCGGATCGCACAGCGGGTCGGGGCCGGCGGCTCGCGGCGGACGCGGGTCGGCCTGGTCGGCCACCACGGCCGTACCGGCGGACTGTTCGGTCATGCGTAGCGTTCCTTCCAGTCGGCCTCGGCCCGCGCTCCGGCGTCGAGGACGGCGGCGAGGATCGCGTCGAGGTCCTCGGTGGCGGCGGCCGGGTTGATCAACGTGAGCTTGAGGCTCGTCAGCGGTGCGGTCGGGGCTCCCTCCACGGCGACGGCGCTGCGCCCGACCAGTGCCCGCGCGTCCCGCAGCAGGGTGCGGCGCAGTGCCCCGTTCACCGCGTCGGCGTCGACCCCCGGGGCCGGCAGGTACCGGAAGAGGAGGGTGCTGATCGTCGGCTCGGCCAGCAGTTCGAGGCGGGGTTCGGCGAGCACCAGGTCCCGGGCGTGGTTGGCGAGGTCGTGGCAGTGGTCGACCATCGCGCCGAGCCGGGCTCGTCCGTAGGCGAGCAGGGAGGTGGCGATCTTCACCGCGTCGGGCCGACGGGTGGTCTGGAGGGTGTGGCCCAGCAGGCCGCCGAAGCCCTCGGCCGCGTCGTCCGAGGGGTTCAGGTAGGCGACCTCTCGGGACAGCGGCGCGAAGGAGCCGCCGTCGGCGACGAGGAGGACGCTCGCCGGGGCGGGCTGCCAGCCCAGTTTGTGCAGGTCGCCGGTGATGGAGTCGGCGCCGGTGATGCCCGCCAGCAGGGGGGAGAGCCGGTCGGAGAAGAGGGTGCCGAAGCCGTGGGCCGCGTCGACGTGCAGCCAGAGGTCGTGGTCGGCGGCGATCTCGGCGAGTTCGGGGAGGGGGTCCACGCTGCCGAAGTCGGTGGTGCCGGCGGTGGCGACGACGGCGATCGGGGTGCGCCGGTCGGGGAGGGCGCGGAGTTCGCGGACGAGCGCCTCGGGGCGCATCCGCCGGTGGCGGTCGACCGGTACCGGGTGCACGGCGGACTCGCCGAGGCCGAGCGCCGCGCAGGCGCGGTGCAGGGAGAAGTGGGCGAGTTCGGAGCAGAACACGACCGGCCCGGGGAGCGCCGCCAGGCCGTCCTGGCGGGCGTTGATCCCCCGCCGGGCCGCCGTGGTGTCCCTGGCGAGCAGCAGGCCGAGCAGGTTGGACAGCGAGCCGCCGGGGGTGAGCACCCCGTCGGAGGACGGGCCGAGGCCGGCGAGCCCGGCGAGGGCGCGCACCACCCAGCGTTCCACGGCCACCCCGGACGGGCCGGAGTCGTAGGTGTCGACCGAGGGGTTGGCCAGGGAGACCAGGGCGTCGGCCGCGGCGGCGACGGGCAGGCTCGGTGCCTGGAGGTGGGCGGCGGTCCTGGGGTGGCGGAGGTCGACCCCGAACCCGGACAGCGCGATCGCGAGGCGGCGCAGGGCGGCGGCCTCGCCGATGCCCCGGCCGGGCAGGTGGGGCGGGCCGAGCAGCCGGTCGACGGTGCCGAGGACCTCCGCCGGGTCACCGGCGGGCAGGGGGCGGTTGGGCGGGGTGGCCTCCTCCCGGACCGAGGTGAGGTGGGTGAGGAGCTCCGCCACGGGATCGGACCGCGTCCAGGGGGCGGGGTTCGGGTGGGGGGCCGGGACGGTCAGCAGGGACGCTCGGGCGACCTGGGGCACGGAACCTCCGGCGGTGATCAGGGCGTTCAGGTAACCGAACGGCCACCGTACGTGTTGTTAGGTTAGGCTAACCACAACATCAACATTGTCAAGAAGTGAGTCGAGGCTCACAATCCGTCGCGCCCTGTCGTGATCTTGGTCCGGCGGGGGACTCCTGGCCGCCACCGAGGCGGCAGGGGGTACCCTGACCGCTGATCCAGTGAGATTCGCCGCCTGTCCCCGTGGACGAGCGCGGTGGAGTGTGGCGCCTTCTCACCCCGACGGGCGTTCGGCGCCCGTTGTCGAACATTTCTCGTATTCCCAGGAGGCATGTGTGTCGGCAGGCCAGATCGCCGCTCTCGTGGCTGCCGGCGCGTTCGTGCTGCTGGTGTTGCTGCTGGCCATCCCACTGGTCAAGTTGGGGCGGACGCTGGACGAGGCGACCATCGCCATCCGCAAGGCGCACGAACAGTCCGAACCCCTGTTCACCGAGGCCAACACCACGTTGACCCACGTCAACACCCAGTTGGAGCGCGTGGACGGCATCACCTCGAACGCGCGTACCGTGTCGGGCAACGTCTCCGCGCTGAGCTCCCTGTTCACCGCGACCCTCGGCGGACCGCTGGTCAAGGTGGCGGCTCTGTCCTACGGCGTGAGCAAGGCGGTTCGTCGGCGCGGGAAGAAGAAGGCCGGCGAGGACCGCCCGTCGCGTCGGTCCGGCCGCCGGGGAGGGCGTCGATGAGCAGGATGTTCTGGTTCGGTGTCGGCATCGCCGCCGGCGTGGCGCTCAGCAGGCGCGCCACCGCCGCCGCCCGCCAGGCCACCCCGGCCGGGGTGGCGGCCAACCTCGGCGAGGCGATCAGCGAACTGGCGACCGCCGTGGGTGCCTTCGGCGCGGAGGTCCGCGCCGGCATGAACGAGCGGGAGCGCGAACTGGCCGACGTCGTCGAGGGGCGCACCGGGCTCCCGACCGCCCGGCGGGTCGACGTCGAGTACTCCGCGCGCACGGAGCGGTTCCGCCCGGTCGCCGGCGAGCTCGGCTCGGCCGACACGCCCCGGGCGGTGCGTCCCGCGGCAGCCGACCGGGCGCGGCGCGGACGAGCGCGCCGGGCGGAGAGCTGAGACCGGGCGGCCAGCGCCGCCCGTCCTCCTCCGCCGGCCCCGACCGACCCGACCACCGGCGCCCGCAGCGCCGCACCACGCGAGGAACCCGATCGTGCAGACCCACGAGATCCGCAAGCGTTTCCTGAACCACTTCGAGCGCGCCGGTCACACCGTCGTCCCCAGCGCTTCCCTGATCCTCGACGACCCGACGCTGCTGTTCGTCAACGCCGGCATGGTGCCGTTCAAGCCCTACTTCCTCGGTGAGGCCACCGCGCCCTACCCGAGGGCGACCAGCATCCAGAAGTGCGTCCGCACCGGCGACATCGACGAGGTCGGCAAGACCAGCCGGCACAACACCTTCTTCCAGATGGCCGGCAACTTCTCCTTCGGCGACTACTTCAAGGAGGGAGCCATCGAACACGCCTGGAACCTGGTCACGGGTTCCGAGGCCGACGGTGGCTACGGCCTGGACCCGGACCGGATCTGGGTGACCGTCTACCACGACGACGACGAGGCCGCCGGCCTGTGGAAGCGGATCGCCGGGTTGCCGGAGGAGCGCGTCCAGCGGCGGGGGATGCGGGACAACTTCTGGTCGATGGGCGTGCCGGGACCCTGCGGCCCCAGCTCCGAGATCTACTACGACCGGGGCCCCGCCCACGGCCCCGACGGCGGCCCGGTGGTCGACGAGGACCGGTTCGTCGAGATCTGGAACCTGGTGTTCATGCAGGACATCCGAGGCGAGGGGCCGGGCAAGGAGGGCTACCCGATCCTGGGCACCCTGCCCGCCAAGAACATCGACACCGGACTCGGTGTCGAGCGGCTGGCCGCGCTGCTCCAGGGCGTGGACAACGTCTACGAGACCGACCTGGTCCGTCCGGTGATCGAACGCGCCGAGGCGCTGACCGGGCGCCGCTACGGGACCAACCCGGTCGACGACGTGCGGTTCCGGGTGATCGCCGACCACGCGCGCTCGGGCGTCATGCTGATCGCCGACGGGGTGACCCCCGGGAACGAGGCCCGGGGCTACGTGCTGCGGCGCCTGCTCCGCCGCATCGTGCGGTCGGCCCGCCTGCTCGGCGTCACCGACCCGGTGCTCGGCGACTTCAGCGCGGTCGTGCGGGACGCCATGGCCCCGGCCTACCCCGAGCTGGCCACCGACTACGCCCGCATCGAGGCGGTCATGCGCGCCGAGGAGAACACCTTCCTCACCACGCTGGCCAGCGGGTCGAAGATCTTCGACCTGGCGGCGGGGGAGACCAAGGCCGCCGGCGGCACGACCTTCTCCGGGGACAAGGCCTTCCAGCTGCACGACACCTACGGCTTCCCCATCGACCTCACCATGGAGATGGCCGCGGAGGCCGGGCTCACCGTCGACGAGGACGGCTTCCGCAAGTTGATGGCCGAGCAGCGCGCCCGCGCCAAGGCCGACGCCGCCGCCCGCAAGACCGGCCACGGCGACCGCTCGGTGTACCGGGAGCTGCTGGACCGGGGCGCGACCGAGTTCACCGGGTACGAGGAGCTGGAGAGCGAGGCCACCGTCCTCGGGGTGCTCAGCGAGGGCGTGCGCACCGGGCACGCCGGCGAGGGCGACATCGTCGAGCTGGTCCTCGACCGCACCCCCCTCTACGCGGAGTCCGGCGGGCAGGAGAGCGACGCCGGGACCATCGTGGCCGACGGCCTCGAACTCGAGGTCGTCGACGTCCAGAAGGTGGCGCGCAAGCTGTGGGTGCACCAGGTGCGCGTCCGCCGGGGCGAGCTGGTCGAGGGCCAGCAGGTGCTGGCCAAGGTCGACCCGGAGTGGCGAGTCGGAGCGCGGCAGGGCCATTCGGGCACGCACGTGGTGCACGCCGCCCTGCGGCAGGTGCTCGGCCCCTCGGCGTTGCAGAGCGGTTCCTACAACAAGCCCGGGTACCTGCGGCTCGACTTCGCCTGGCCAGGGGGGCTCTCCCCGGAGACCCGCAGCGAGATCGAGGAGGTCTCCAACCTGGCGGTGCGCAGCGACTTCCCGGTGCACGTGCTGTACACGTCGATGCCGGAGGCGCAGCGGCTCGGCGCGCTGGCGCTGTTCGGGGAGACCTACGACGAGACCGTGCGCGTCATCGAGATCGGCGGTGAGTGGTCCCGCGAGCTGTGCGGTGGCACCCACGTGGAGCGCTCGGCGCAGATCGGCCCGGTCGCCCTGCTCGGCGAGTCCTCCGTCGGCTCGGGCACCCGGCGGATCGAGGCCTACGTCGGGATCGAGGCCTTCCGCTTCATGGCCAGGGAACGCGCCCTCGTGCAGAACGTGGCCGGCATGTTGAAGATCCCGAGCAAGGACGTGCCCGCCCGGGTCGAGAACCTGGTCGAGCGGCTGCGGGCCGCCGAGAAGGAGCTGGAGAAGCTGCGCGCGGCGGCCCTGCTGTCCTCGGCGGGGGAGTGGGCGGCCGCCGCCGAGGACGTCCACGGCGTCCGCCTGGTGGCCAGGGAGGTCAGCGGTGCCTCGGGTGGCGACCTGCGGAACCTGGCCACCGAGGTGCGCAACCGGCTGGGGGCCGGGCCGGGCGTCGTCGCCCTCTTCTCCGGGGACCAGGCCGCCGGCAAGGCCAACTTCGTGGTGGCGACCACCAGCGGTGCCCGCGAGCTCGGCGTGGCCGCCGGCAAGCTGGTCCCCTCCTTCGCCGAGCACATCGGCGGTCGGGGCGGCGGCAAGCCCGACATGGCCCAGGGCGGCGGCGGGCGTCCCGCCGGGATCCCGGACGCGATCGTCGCCCTGCGCGCCGGTCTCGCCGGTGCGGTGGCCGATCGGTGAGCCGCCGGGAGCGGGGCAAGCGGTGGCGGCCGGGTGACCCGGACCGCCCGGGGCACGCCGACGCCGGACCGGGGCGCCGCCTCGGGGTCGACGTCGGCTCCGTCCGGGTGGGCCTCGCGCTCAGCGACCCCGGACCGGTGCTGGCCACCCCGCTCACCACGCTGGCCCGCGACGAGGCGGCGGACCGGGACATCGACCAGCTCGGCGCGCTCGTCGCGGAACACGGGGTGGTGGAGGTGGTCGTCGGACTGCCCAGGACCCTGGCCGGTGACCACGGCGCCTCCGCCGACTACGCCAGGCGCTACGCCGCGAAGATCGCCGAGCGAGTGACACCGGTTCCGGTGAAACTGGCCGATGAGCGGCTCACCACCGTCAGCGCGACCCGCATGTTGTCCGATCTAGGGGTCCGAGGGCGGCGTCAGCGGCAGGTCATCGACCAGGCCGCTGCCACGGAGATTCTGCAGGGCTGGCTGGACGCGCGTGCGGCGGCACTCCGGCCCCAACCGGATACCTGTGAGGAGAACTCGTGAGCGATGACCTGGGCTTGTTCGAGGACGAGGCCGAGGAGGACCGCGCGAGTGACGCCCGAGGGGGCGGCGCGGGCAAGCGGCGGAACAGGAAGTCGGTGGTCACCCTCGCCGTGGCGGTCCTGCTGCTCGGCGTGGTCGGCGTGGGGGCCTACTACGGGGTGCGGGAGCTGTCCGGCATCGGGGGGTACGAGGACTTCGAGGGCGAGGGCAGCGGCAGCGTCATCGTCGAGGTGCCGGAGGGCGCGAACCTGAGCCAGATCGGCCAGGCGATGGTCGACGAGGGCGTGGTCGCCAGCGTCCGCGCCTTCACGGTCGCCGCCGAGCAGGACGCCCGGGCCCGGGGCGTCCAGCCGGGCTTCTACGAACTGCGCTCGGAGATGTCGGGCGAGGCGGCCGTGTCGATGCTGCTCGACGGCGGCTCTCTCGGCCAGGTCGAGATCCGGGGCGGCAAGCTGCTGCACGACGTCGACCTGCCCAACGGCGACGTCGACCCGGGCATCATCTCGCTGCTCGCCCAGGCGAGCTGCCACGAGGCCGACGGGGCCGAGTCCTGCGTCTCCACCGAGGAGCTGTGGGACGTCGCCACCAACGCCGACCTGGCCGAGCTGGGCGTGCCGGAGTGGGCGGTCGGCCCGGCGTCGGCCGCGCCCGCGCCGGAACGGCGGTTGGAGGGCCTGATCCTGCGCGGCATGTACACGGTGCGGCCGGGTTGGGACGCCCAGGAGATCCTGACCCACGTCATCAGCAGGTCCGCGCAGTCGATGCAGGCGATCGGCATGCCGGAGCTGACCAACGAGACCGGCTTCACCCCCTACGAGGTGCTCATCATCGGCTCCCTCAACGAGAAGGAAGCCGTCGAGCGCGACTTCGCGAAGGTCGCCCGCGTCACCTACAACCGGCTCCAGGCCGACCAGCAGAAGCTGGAGTACGACTCGACGGTCAACTACTGGAACAACAAGTCCGCGATCAGGACGCGGCCGGAGGAACGCGCCGACACCTTCAACCCGTACAACACCTACCAGCACCTCGGGCTGCCGCCCACGCCGGTCTCCGCGCCCAGCGTGGAGGCCCTCCAGGCCGCCGCCCAGCCCGAGGAGGGCGACTGGATGTACTTCGTGAAGTGCGAGACGGACGGCACCACCTGCTTCAACTACACCTTGGACGAGCACCAGGCGGACGTGCAGCGGGCACAGGAGGCAGGGGTGTGGTGACGGCTCGTGACGCGGCGCGTCACGCCGCCGTGCTCGGTTCCCCGGTCGAGCACTCGCTCTCCCCGGTGTTGCACGAGGCCGGTTACGCGGCCCTCGGCCTGGAGGGGTGGAGCTACTGGCGCATCGAGTGCGACGAGGTCCGGTTGCCGGGCCTGGTGCGCGGGCTCGGGCCGGAATGGGCGGGCCTGTCGGTGACCATGCCCGGCAAGAGGGCGGCCCTCCGGTTCGCCGACGAGGTCACCGCCACCGCCCGCGCGGTCGGGGCGGCCAACACCCTCGTCCCCGTGGTGGCGGAGGACGGCGGCCCCCGCTGGCGGGCGGACTGCACCGACGTCGCCGGGGTGACCGGGGCGTTGCGCGCCGCCGGCTACCGGCCCGCCGGCGGCCCGGGGCTCGTCCTCGGCGCGGGTGGTACCGCGAACGCCGCGGTGGCGGCGGTGGCGGAGTTCGGGTTGTCCGGGGTGACGCTGGTGGTGCGGGACGCCGCCCGCGCCGAGGAGACGGTGGCCTGCGCGGGCCGGGTCGGGCTCGACGTCGAGGTCGTCACCTTCGACCGGGTGTCCCTGCGCGCGCTGGCCGCCGAGGCCGACCTGGTGGTCTCGACGGTCCCGGCCGGGGCCGCCGACCGGCACGCCGAGCACCTCGCCGTGGCGCGGTGGCTCTTCGACGTCGTCTACGCCCCGTGGCCCACCACCGTGGGCACGGCCGTCGCCGCCGCCGGTGGGCGTCTGGTCACCGGGTTGGACATGCTGCTGCACCAGGCCTTCGGGCAGTTCGAGCAGTTCACCGGTCGGGCGGCGCCGAGGGAGGCGATGCGGGACGCCCTGCGGGCCGCCACCGGCGGCGCGCTGCCGCTGCCGCTGACCCCCGGGGACGCCTGACCCACCCCCGGCGGGGCCGGCGGGCGTACCGTCAGCCGTCCGTGCCGTCGAGGACCCGCACCCCCGGGCCGAGCCGCCCGTCGGCGGCGGTGTCGGCGAGCACCGCGAACAGGGTGTCCCGCAGGGCGCGGGCGGCGTGGGTCGGCGCCGTGTCACCCCGGTGCGCCAGCGCCACCGTGCGGGACAGGCCGGGAGCGGCCAGCGGCGTCCTGCGCAGCCCGGGCCGGTCGGCGAGCACCATGCTCGGCACGATCGCGGCGCCGAGCCCGACCTGGACGAAACGGAGGACGGCGTCCAGCTCGCCGCCCTCGACGACCATGCGCGGTTCGACGCCGGCGGCGCGGAACGCGGCGAGGGTGACCGTGCGGAGGTCGTAGCCGGGCCGGAACATGATCATGGGGTGGTCGGCCAAGGCCCGGACGTCCAGCGGGTGGCTCGGCAGCGGGGTCGTCCCCGACGAGGCGACCACGAGTTCCTCCCGCAGCAGTTCCGTGGTGGACAGGGCGGGGTCGGTGCCGCCCGGGGGAGTGATGATGAGGGCGAGGTCGAGCCGGCCCTGGGTCAGTTCCCGGATCAGGTCCTGCGAGCCGCCTTCCTCCACCACCAGCCTGATCCCCGGGAAGCTCTCGTGGAAGCGCCGCAGCACCGGGGCCAGCACCGTGAGGCAGAGGCTCGGGGTTGCGCCGATCTGGACCCGCCCCCGGCGCAGCCCCACCAGTTCGCCCACCTCCCGGCGGGCCGTGTCCACGTCGGCGGTGATGCGGGTGGCCAGCGGGAGCAGCGCCTCCCCGGCCGGGGTGAGTGTGATGTTGCCCCGGGAGCGGCGGAACAGGGCGGCGCCCAACTCGCCCTCCAGAGCGCGGATCTGCTTGCTCAGCGAGGGCTGCGCCACGTGGCACAGATCCGCCGCCCGGGTGAAATGGCGGGTCTCGGCGACCGCGAGGAAGTAGACGAGCTGCTGGAGGGTCACGGTGTATAGCGTATGGCTACCAACAGCAGAATTTCCATGTATTGGACGCCTCGTGATGTCGGGTCCTACCGTCGCTCCGTGACCCTCACCAGTGGTAAGGCAGCGACGCCTGGCCGCGCCGCGCGGGACCCGCGCCGGACCGGGCCGCTCCGGCGGCTCTGGGCCTCCAGCGTGGGCAAGAAGGCGGTGATGGCCGGCACCGGCCTGATCCTCTTCTTCTACGTCGTGGCGCACATGGTCGGGAACCTGAAGATCTTCTTCGGGGAGACCGCCTTCGACTCCTACGCCCGCTGGCTGCGCGCGATGGGATCGGCCGTCCTCGGCGAGAGCGGAGCGCTGTGGACGATCCGGGTCGTCCTGCTGGTCAGCGTGCTCCTGCACATGACGGCGGCCATCCAGCTCACCAGGCGGGCGCGGGCGGCCAGACCGTCCGGCTACCGCCACCGCCCCCCGGTCCAGGGCGGTTACGCGGCGCGGACCATGCGGTGGGGCGGGGTCATCATCGCCCTCTTCGTCGTCTACCACGTCCTCGACCTCACCGTCGGCTGGCTCAACCCGCACGGCGTGCCGGAGGAACCCTTCCGCAACGTCACCTCCGGGTTCCAGCTGTGGTGGGTCGTGCTCATCTACACCGTCGCGGTCCTGGCCCTGGGACTCCACGTCCGGCACGGGGTCTGGAGCGCGTTGCGGAGCCTGGGCACGGTGCGGGCCAGCCACGGCACCCTCGCCAGCACCACCGCCCTGGTGGTGGCCGTCGTGTTGTGCGCCGGCTACCTGTCCGTCCCGTACGCCGTCCTGTTCGGCCTGGTTGAGTGAGGTTTCCCGTGCGATACGACGAAGGCGAACCGCTGGTGGACCGCGCGGCGCCGGACGGCCCCCTCGAAACCCGGTGGGAACGGGCCCGGTTCGGCACCCGGCTGGTGAACCCGGCCAACCGGAGGCGGCTGCGGGTCATCGTGGTCGGCACCGGGTTGGCGGGGGCCTCGGCGGCGGCCACCCTGGGCGAGCTCGGCTACCGGGTGACGTCCTTCTGCTACCAGGACAGCCCCCGCCGCGCGCACAGCATCGCCGCCCAGGGCGGGATCAACGCGGCCAAGAACTACCGCAACGACGGGGACAGCGTGTACCGGCTGTTCTACGACACCGTCAAGGGCGGGGACTTCCGGGCCAGGGAGTCCAACGTGTACCGGCTCGCCGAGATCAGCACCGCCATCATCGACCAGTGCGTCGCCCAGGGGGTGCCCTTCGCCCGCGAGTACGGGGGCCTGCTGGACACGCGGTCCTTCGGCGGGGCGCAGGTCTCCCGGACCTTCTACGCCCGGGGGCAGACCGGGCAGCAGCTGCTGCTGGGCGCCTACCAGGCACTGTCCCGGCAGATCGCGGCCGGCACCGTCACCATGCACCCGCGCACCGAGATGCTCGACCTCGTCGTGGTGGAGGGCCGGGCCAGGGGAGTCGTCATCCGCGACCTGGTGACCGGGGAGGTGAGCACGCACACCGCCGACGCCGTGGTGCTGGCCACCGGCGGGTACGGCAACGTGTTCCACCTCTCGACCAACGCGAAGGGCTGCAACGCCACCGCGATCTGGCGGGCGCACCGGCGGGGCGCGCTGTTCGCCAACCCCTGCTACACCCAGATCCACCCGACCTGCATCCCCGTCAGCGGTGACCACCAGTCCAAGCTCACGCTGATGAGCGAGTCGCTGCGCAACGACGGCCGGGTGTGGGTGCCGGTGGACCCCGACGAACGGCGCGCCCCCGGCGACATCCCTCCCGAGGACCGCGACTACTACCTGGAGCGCGCCTACCCGAGTTTCGGCAACCTGGTGCCCCGGGACATCGCCTCCCGGGCGGCGAAGAAGGTCTGCGACGAGGGCCGGGGCGTCGGCCCCGGAGGCCTCGGGGTCTACCTCGACTTCGCCGACGCGATCGACCGGCTCGGCCGGGAGGCCGTCGAGACCCGCTACGGCAACCTCTTCGAGATGTACCAGCGCATCACCGGGGAGGACCCGTACCGGGTCCCGATGCGCATCTACCCGGCCGTGCACTACACGATGGGCGGCCTCTGGGTCGACTACGACCTCCAGGCCACCATCCCCGGGCTCTTCGTCATCGGCGAGGCGAACTTCTCCGACCACGGCGCGAACCGGCTGGGGGCGAGCGCGCTGATGCAGGGCTTGGCCGACGGCTACTTCGTGCTGCCCAACACCATCGGCGGTTACCTGGCCGACGGCCCGTTCCCCGAGGTCACCGACGCGCACCCCGACCTCGTGGCGGCACGCTCCGAGGTGGAGGAACGGGTGCGGCGGCTGGTGTCGGTCCAGGGCGACCGCACCGTCGACTCGTTCCACCGCGAGCTGGGCCGCCTGCTGTGGGACCACTGCGGGATGGAACGCACCGAGGAGGGACTGCGGTACGCCCTGGACCGCATCCCGGAGCTCCGCGCCGAGTTCTGGCGCCGGGTGCGGGTGCCAGGCTCGGGGGAGGGGCTGAACCAGTCACTGGAACGGGCCGGCCGCGTCGCCGACTTCCTGGAGCTCGCCGAGCTCCTGTGCCTGGACGCGCTGCACCGGACCGAGTCCTGCGGCGGCCACTTCCGCGCCGAGAGCCAGACCCCGGACGGCGAGGCCCTGCGCCGCGACGACGAGTTCGCCTACGTCGCGGCCTGGGAGCACACGGGCACCGGCACACCTCCCCTCCTGCGCCGGGAGGCCCTGACCTTCGAGCACGTCGAACCGACCCAGCGGAGTTACCAGTGAGATTCACCCTGCGTGTGTGGCGCCAGACCGGGTCGGAGGACGCCGGCCGGCTGGTGGAGTACGACGTCGACGACGTCAGCCCCGACATGTCGTTCCTGGAGATGCTCGACGTGCTCAACGAGCGGTTGACGCTGCGGGGCGAGGAACCGGTGGCCTTCGACCACGACTGCCGCGAGGGCATCTGCGGCATGTGCGGGCTGACCATCAACGGCGTGGCGCACGGCCCCCGGCGGGCCACCACCACCTGTCAGCTGCACATGCGGGAGTTCACCGACGGCGACACGATCGTGGTCGAACCCTGGCGGGCCGCGCCGTTCCCCGTGGTGCGGGACCTGGTGGTCGACCGGGGAGCGCTGGACGAGGTGGTCCGGGCCGGCGGGTACGTGAGCGTGTCCACCGGGAGCGCGCCCGAGGCGCACGCGACGCCCGTCGCGCGGGCCGACGCGGACAAGGCCTTCGAGTCGGCGGCCTGCATCGGCTGCGGCGCCTGCGTCGCGGCCTGCCCCAACGGCTCGGCGATGCTCTTCACCGCGGCCAAGGTCACCCACCTGGGTCGGCTGCCGCAGGGGGCACCGGAACGGGACACCCGGGCGCTGGACATGCTCGCCGCGCACGACGAGGCCGGGTTCGGCGGGTGCACCAGCGCCGGGGAGTGCGCGGTGGTGTGCCCGAAGGGGATTCCGCTGGCCGACATCGCCCAGTTCAACCAGGACGTGCTGCGGGCGACGCTGCGGGGTGCGGGCGGCCGGCCGGGCTGAGCCGGGGCCGGTACGGCGGAACGCACTCCGCGGCGGATACGGGGCGGCCCGCCGACCAGGGTGGTCGGCGGGCCGTTCCGCGTGACCCGGTGGCGCGGTGTCCGGGTCAGTCCGTGGCGGGGGGG
>NZ_AGVX02000010.1 GCF_000239155.1 Actinoalloteichus spitiensis RMV-1378 | reverse complement strand
GGCCCGTCCCGGGGTCGGCACCCCGGCCAGCGCACCCCGGCCGCCGAGCCCGCCGCCCCGGGAGCGCTCACCACGGGCCACGCAGCAGGAGCGCCGGCCCCGGCGTTGGCCGAGGTCAACCCCCTGCCGACGCCCGGTTACCCGGCCTCAACCCGCCGCCGGAGCTGAACGGTGTTCCCGTTAGACTTCCCGATCGTTCGACATGGTAGGAAGCCCGGTTGGTCCGCTTCCGCCACCTGAAGGCGAGTTCACGCACTCCCGCACCTGAGCTGACGAAGGAACGCCATGCTTGATCTGGACCTGATCCGCCGCGAGCGCGAGGCCGTCGCGGCCTCCCTGTCGAAACGACTCGACAGCTCCGAGGTGGATCGGTCCCTGTCCGCGATCGTCGACCTCGACGCGCGGCGCCGTGAGCTGCTCCAGCGGATCGAGGAGGAGCGCCGCAAGCGCAAGGAGGCCTCGCGCGCCTACGCGAAGGCCAAGCGGGAATCGAGCGAGCCCCTCCCCCCGCCCCCGGACACCAAGGCGGCGTTGCTCGCCCTGGAAAGCGAGCTGGAGAACGTCGGCGCGGAACTCCGCCAGGAGATGGCCGCCCTGCCGAACATGCCCGCCGACGACGTCGTGCCGGGCGGCAAGGAGAACAACGAGGTCCTGCGGGAGTGGGGCGAGAAGCCCGCCCTGGGTGACTTCCTCGACCACACCACCGTGGCCAAGGAGTACGGGCTGGTCGACTTCGACCGGGGCACCAAACTCGGCGGATCCGGGTACTGGATGTACACCGGCTACGGCGCCCGCCTGGAGTGGGCGCTGTTGAACTGGTTCATCGACCAGCACAACGCCGCCGGCTACACGTTCGTCCTGCCGCCGCACATGCTGTTGGAGAGCGCCGGCTTCGCCGCCGGGCAGTTCCCCAAGTTCAGCGACGACGTGTACCACATCGCGAACCCGAACTCGGACCGCCCGCAGTTCCTGCTGCCGACCTCCGAGACCGCGATCCTCGGCGCCCACCAGGACGAGATCTTCACCGAGGCGGAACTGCCCCGCCGGGTGTTCGCCTACACGCCGTGCTACCGCCGGGAGAAGGCCGGTACCCACTCCGACGAGCGGGGCACGGTGCGCGGACACCAGTTCAACAAGGTCGAACTGTTCCAGTTCACCACCCCGGACGGCGCCGCCGAGGCCTTCGAGTCGATGGTCGACGCCGCCGAGTCACTGGTGCGCGGCCTGGGCCTGCACTACCGGACGTCGAAACTCGCCGCCGGCGACACCAGCGCCACGATGCGCAGGACCTTCGACATCGAGGTGTGGATGCCGCACGCCAAGGGCTACAAGGAGGTGTCGTCGGTGTCCTGGGCCGGTGACTACCAGGCCCGGCGGGCGAACATCCGCTTCCGCGCGCCGCAGGCGAAGCAGACCCAGTTCGTGCACACCCTGAACGGGTCCGCCCTGGCCACCAGCCGGCTGCTGCCCGCCATCCTGGAGCAGTTCCAGCAGGAGGACGGTTCGGTGCTGGTGCCCGAGGTGCTGCGGGACCGCGTGGGCACCGACCGCCTGGTGCGCCCCGCGCGCTGACACCGGACGAGACGGGGTGTGGACGGGTTCTCCGTCCACACCCCGTTCGCGTTCCTGCCGGGCCCGCCCACCCCGGGCCGAGCCGCCGTGCCGGTGGGACTCGGGGAGAGCTCGACGGGCGCCGGGGGACCCAGGTTCGCCGTAGCACTCGGCGTGGTGGCGCGCCGGAAGCGCCGAATCCCGAGGAACGCGACGGCCTCTCCGGCCCGGCAGCACGGCGTCGGCAGCGAGCGCGGTGCGGACTGAGCGAGTGCTCGTGGTTGTGGTCCTGCCCCGTCTGCCCTCCCCGCCCGTCCCGCCCGTCCCGTCCGCTCGGGACGGCTGACCAGGAGGCGGAACGGGACGCGGCCCCCGCACGAGGGGTGCGAGGGCCGCGCCGAGAACGTCGTTCGCGGGATCAGAGACGGTCGCGCTTCACCGCGTCGATGAACGCCGCGAAGACCTGACGATCAACGACCAGAACACCACCGCCCCGGTTCTTGCTGTCCCGAATCCCAGCCAAGCCCGGCGCCCCGCCCACCTCGACGCAGTCCCCTTGCGGGCCACTCGCTCGTGACTTCCGCCAGCCGATGAGTTCCTGTGCGGTCATGCTGCCTGCCCTTCGTACTGGTCTCCGTAGCACGAAACAGTCCCGGTGGGGCTTCCCGGTTCCCGGGAACCCGGCAGCGTCCCTGACGCCATCCGACGACGCTCGAACGGGCTCACCAACCGGCCTTGTCGGTCAGGAGCGTCCCCCACCCCGGCCGGGATGACGGACACCGGGAGCAGGACGAGGTTCGGGCCCGAGGAGCACGAAGGCGCGCCCGGAATGTCGGGATCAGAGACGATCGCGCTTCACAGCCTCGATGAACGCCGCGAAGACCTGGCGATCAACGACCAGAACACCACCGCCCCGGTTCTTGCTGTCCCGGATACCAGCCAAGCCCGGCGCTCCACCAATCTCAACACAATTGGACTGGTTATCGCTGCGGGTCGACTTGCGCCAACCTGTAAGAATGGTGGTCATCATTCCTCGCTCTGAGTGCTTCGATAGGACTGTGCGTAACGGGTAATCATCTGGCGAGAAGCTTCTGGGTTGAGGGTAGCTGCGATGATCGTATCCCGCGCCTGCTCAAACGCGGCCACATCGCGTCGTGTATGGAGCATCGTGCCTGCCTGCGCATGGTCCAGATGGACCACTGGCGGACCGTCTGGCAACTCGACGAGCATCCAACCCGACGCCATCATGGCCGCGCTCCCGGCGGCGAGTGGGATAACCCGCACCTCCACATTTCCTGCGTCCACCAGCGATACGAGGTGGTCCATCTGATGGGCCATGACAGCAGGGCCGCCGATGGTCCTGGCGAGCACTGCCTCGTCGATCAGTGCGAGCATCTTGGGTGGCTCAGCTCTGGTCAAGATTTGCTGGCGGCCGATTCTGTAGTAAGTGCGGGCGTCGATGACGTCAGGCGGGAGCCCCTCCATCACTGAGCGGATGTAGGGCTCCACCTGTAGCAGCCCGGGAACGAGCAGTGCGTTCGCCTCGGTGAGTGCGATGGCTTCACGCTCGTAACGCACCAGGGTCGC
Organism: Actinoalloteichus spitiensis RMV-1378; assembly: GCF_000239155.1. GTDB lineage: Bacteria > Actinomycetota > Actinomycetes > Mycobacteriales > Pseudonocardiaceae > Actinoalloteichus_B > Actinoalloteichus_B spitiensis. The sequence goes on along the minus strand of NZ_AGVX02000010.1, from coordinate 12,714 downwards.
AAGCTGCGCCGTGGCGCCGCTCCCGCCGCTCGTGGACCACGTATCGCGGTCGACATCCCGTGCCATCGCCATGATGCGGTCACGCTCGTCGGGCGGAGTCCCCACCGTGCCGAGCAGCGCGGCCAACTCATCCAACGGTGCCCGCCTGGTACCGCCTTCGAGCCTGACAATCGCGGTATGGCGTAGCCCCATCTTGTCCGCCAGCGCGCGAACGGTGAGGCCCGAAGCTGTCCGCTGCTTTCGGATGGCGTCGCCGAGCGCCCGGGACAAGGGCGTCAGGTTGGTACGGGCCATGCACCACAGAGTAGTCAGCCAGACCTCGATGTCATTCATCCAATCGAGCGCTTGCCCTCCTCACACCTCCCACTCCAGTCTGGAACCAGAACCGATTCCGGTTCGCGAACCAAATTTGGTTCGCTTTTCAGGAGGTTACTGCATGTGGCAGGTCATCGATACTCCGGCATTCGCCATCGTTGTCACGCTCGGACCCGCTGCCCTGATGGTGACGGCTGCGGTCCTCTTCGAACGCGAGAACACGCACCGCGAGAAGCAACGGCGCGCGGCGACCACACCTCCACGCACCTCCTCCCGACCCACTCACCCGATCCCCGTAGCCGTACTGCTCGCGACGCGAGCCCAGGACAGGCCGGACGCGCCGCCCGACTCCCCGAGGCGCGCCCGGCCGGGGGCGGCGGACCCCGACACCACGGCCGCCCCCTTCCACCGTCCGGCCCCACCTCCCCTCGGGGGCCGGCACCGCGCGGCGACGGTGCGCCCCGCCGCCGCGCACCGGGAACGGTCGTTGCCCGCCCCGCGCTCGCGCGGGCGACGGCCGGGGGCGGTGGCACCTAACCCCGATCCCGCGGCCACCGCCCCCATCCCGGCCCTGACCGGAGTCCTTCCCATCTGGACGGAGCCCAGCCCGTGAGCAGTCCCCACCGCACCCTGCCCCGAGACACCTGGCGAGCCAGCGTCGCCGCAGTGGCACCCACCGGACAACCCACGACCGTCGTGCTCACCCTCACCGCTGACGAGTCGGCGGCGGTCCTGCTCGCCGCCGGCACCGTCGGTCTGGTGGCGCCGCACGCCGCCCGACAGTTCTCCACGGCCCTGCTCCATCGCCGGAATCTCGCGATCCCCCTGCACGTCGGGTCCTCGGTGTTGCGCCTGGCGGTGACGTCCCTCGCCGTCCCCGGTGCGGGTACCGGCGGCGCCCGGCTGGCCCTGGTCGGGAATGGGTGGGGATGGCCGCTGCTACTGGGTCCCCGGCCGGTGCGTCAGTTGGCACGGGTGCTGGACGAGGCAGCCGGACGATGCCGGCGGGGGTGGTGAGCGTGAACCCGGTCGATGTGGCGGAGTCGGTGACCACGGTGCTTCCCCGCATTCCGCCAGCACGGTCCTGCCGAGTCCGTGCCTTCGTCCTCCCCCGCCGTTCCAGCCGGATACGGCCCTACCTGAGGTCGGGTGCGCGGTGACCACATCGGAGCCGGTGGTTCTCGTGCCGGGGAACGCGCTGGGACGGATCATCGGATGGATGCCCGCCCGGTGTGGGCCGGTGTCCGTGCTGGTGGAGACCAGCCGGCTCGGCGTTGTCCTGCGCCCCGAGCACGCGCCCGAGGAACCCGTGGGCCTGCCGGTGATGCAGGCCCGACGGGTCGCGGGTGCCCTGCTGGTGGCGGACGGGGAAGCGGTCGTGACGGCGATCGTGCCTGGGCCGGAACCCGTGGCATCGCTGATGGTCAGCACCTTTCCCGCCTTGGGCGGGAAAGCGGTGACCGTGGTCGTGGGTGGCGATCAGTTCGTGTGCGTTCTGCCTTCCCCCTGCTCGGCAGCACTTCCTGCTGCCCCGCAGCTCACCCCGCCGAAGGAGGCGGGAGAGTTCATCGCGAGAGCAGCAGAGGGGGTCTGACGCCTACGACGATCCGCACGAAGGAACACGCGAGGCTCCGGGTCGTGCCCTTCGGAGGGCGCCCCGGCACCTCGCAGTCCCGTCAGGAAAAAGACCGGCGCAACGCGCGCCCCTGGTGGTCACCAAGGCAGCATCAGCAGGTTGCGATCCTCACCGGGCCGGAGGCCCGGTGCAACAGTCGCGGTAGCGGGCGCTGCCGCGCGGGCCCCGACGGGTTGCGATCCTCACCAAGCCTGGAGGCCCGGTGCAACCGCGTCCCGCTGCCGCAAGATGGTCGCTTCGGCGGTGTTGCGATCCTCACCAGGCCTGGAGGCCCGGTGCAACCACTACGCCCGGAGGAGGCTGTTGATTTGCGGGAGCCGTTGCGATCCTCACCGGGCCCGGAGGCCCGGTGCAACGCCCCCGTGCTCGCGGGCGAGGATGCCTTGGAGGTCGTGTTGCGATCCTCACCCGGCCCGGAGGCCCGGTGCAACGATGCCTGGGCCGCCATCTCCTCGGTGGGGAGGACCTGGGTTGCGATCCTCACCGGGCCCGGAGGCCCGGTGCAACTCCGCGAGTACACCGCGCCGCGTCCCACCAGCATGTTGCGATCCTCACCGTGCCCGGAGGCCCGGTGCAACGCGTAGGGGGCGGCGGCGGTGGCCGGTTCCGGGCGTTGCGATCCTCACCGGGCCCGGAGGCCCGGTGCAACGTCGGTCTCGGTCTCGGTCATCCGTCTGTCCTCTCGTTGCGATCCTCACCGGGCCCGGAGGCCCGGTGCAACGCCCAAGCATCCGGGCGGACGCTGCCCGAATACCGCCTGTTGCGATCCTCACCGGGCCCGGAGGCCCGGTGCAACCGTATGCGGCGGCCGGCCACACCTCGGCGAGGACGTCTTGCGATCCTCACCGGGCCCGGAGGCCCGGTGCAACTCCGGCCGAATCGATTCACTTCCAGCTCCGGCGACGTTGCGATCCTCACCGGGCCCGGAGGCCCGGTGCAACAGGCCGGTGCGGATCTCCCCACTCGCAGGAGGTAAGGGGTTGCGATCCTCACCGGGCCCGGAGGCCCGGTGCAACACGCAACGCCGCCCGGCCTGTTTCGCGGCTACTGCGGTGGTTGCGATCCTCACCGGGCCCGGAGGCCCGGTGCAACCACGCGGTGTGTCGAGCCGTCGAGGTCCTCCCACTCGTTGCGATCCTCACCGGGCCCGGAGGCCCGGTGCAACGGCGGACGGCCTCCGCCCCGGACTTCCCAAACGTCGTTGCGATCCTCACCGGGCCCGGAGGCCCGGTGCAACCCCAGATCCACGCGGCCCGCTACGCGCTGACCACCGTTGCGATCCTCACCGGGCCCGGAGGCCCGGTGCAACTCGTGCGCCTATCGACAATGTTCCGCACGACGCCGACGTTGCGATCCTCACCGGGCCCGGAGGCCCGGTGCAACCCGAGGCCGCGCCACCTCCGAATCCCGATGACGAGATGTTGCGATCCTCACCGGGCCCGGAGGCCCGGTGCAACCGGGCTTCCGCGGGAGACCAAGGACACGACACGACACGTTGCGATCCTCACCGGGCCCGGAGGCCCGGTGCAACGACGTTCCCGGTCCGGTTGGACATCTCGGAGCACCAGTTGCGATCCTCACCGGGCCCGGAGGCCCGGTGCAACTCGACCACCTCGAATCCGCCACCATCGCCCCGCCGCCGTTGCGATCCTCACCGGGCCCGGAGGCCCGGTGCAACTCCCCGTCCCGGGTCGGCCCGGGTCGGCGCTCAACGAGGTTGCGATCCTCACCGGGCCCGGAGGCCCGGTGCAACTGGGGCTGACGTAATGCTGATGAGCGTTGAGGTCCCCGTTGCGATCCTCACCGGGCCCGGAGGCCCGGTGCAACGTGGTGCTCGGTGTACACGATCGGGTCTCCCTGGTCGTTGCGATCCTCACCGGGCCCGGAGGCCCGGTGCAACTGCGTGAGCAGCGGTTTTCCCATTTCGTGTTGCGACGAGCTTCCCGCAAACCGGACAAAGTGGACGACACGCCCGGGATTTGCTTAGGAGAGTCCAGGCGTGTCGCGTGACGCTTCCGATCCGCGCGAACTCCACACCGCACACGGCGCGGATCCGCACCACCCTGGGGCCGGCTCGGCCGGCCTGCGAGCGCACCAGCGGAATGCCCTGTCACGACTGCCCTTCCTGTCCAGTCTCCGGAAAGCACCGTCAGTACACCAGAGGCGATTCGTGCGGCGCCAGCCGCGATGCCCCCATGTGCTCGGCGCGGGAGAACGAACCTCGGTCGAGGTGGTAGACGCGGATGCTGTCCCGCTCGGAGTTGATCACCTCCGCCAGGCGGTGCTTCATCAACACCCAGTCCTGCGGCCGGCACACCACCTCGAAGACGGACTTCTGCACCCGGTGCCCGTAGCCCTCGCAGATCTTCGCCACCCTGCGCAGCCGCCGCTGACCCTCCCGAGTAGCGGTCTCAACGTCGTAGCTGATCAGCAACTCCACCCCTCAGCCCGCCGACCACGGGGTGTAGGTCGGCGTGTCACCTCGGAGGTGCCGGGCCAACAACCGCGCCTGGAGCAGCGGCAGGGTGGACGCGGGAACCTCCCGGTCCAGGACCGGGTGGTGCCACATCCGGTCCCGCGCCGTGGACCAGTGGGAGAGGAACGCTTTCCGTCCCTCCTTTGTGAACCTGACCTCCCCTCCGGGCAGGGTCTCCATGTCCCGCTCGCTCAGCTGCTTCTTGTTGAACAGCGTGATGACGAGGCGGTCCACCAACATCGTCCTGAACTCCTCCATGAGATCCAGGGACAACGACGCCTTACCTGGCCGCACGTCGTGCAGGTACCCGATGAACGGGTCGAGCCCGACCTCGTCGACCGCTCCCCTGGTGGCGACCTCCAGCATCGTGTAGCCGAAGGACAGCGCGCAGTTCACGGGATCCGTGGGTGGACGACGGGTCCGCCCCGGGTTCGCCCCCGGGATCAGCACGCCCATCGCCTGGAAGTACCGCCGCGCGGCGCTGCCCTCCAGACCCCGGATCGTGTCCAGGTCGTCGGCCTCCCGCAGGCGTGGCAACGTGGCGGCGTGGTCGGCGGCGATATCCCGCAGCAACTCCCGATCACCGCCCTGCCTGTCCCGTGCGATGCGCAGCACCAGTTGGCGGTAGTTGTGCAGTTTCCCGGCCACGAACGCACGGGCCAGGGCCAGCCGGCGGGCAGGGTCGTCGTAGGCCCGGACCTGCTCGATGCGCAGCCGCGCCCCGCCGGTCCGCCGGCCAGAGGTCCTGGTGAGCAGCTTGCCGTTCTGGCTCAACCAGGTGACTGAACGGCCGTCCTCCGAGCACCGGTGGAACAGGTCCTCGGAGACGTGCACCCCCTTGTTGACCACCAGGTGGTCGAGTCGAACCAGGGGTTGCAGGTGCCGGCCAGGCCGGTCGGGGCTGGTGATCCGCACCGCGTCGCCGTCCAACCACAAGCTCGTGCCCGGGGTCGAGATGAACAGGGTCCTCAGTGCTTCAGTCATCCCACTCTCCCAACGGACGTGGTGTGAAAGGGTCCCCGGGCGATGCCGCGCGCAGCTCGGGCACGCACCCGGGCCGGAGGGAACACCGGCGGCACCGGTTGTCGTGCACGGGGGGCGGCGTGGTCCCGGTGGCGATCAGCTCGCGCAGTCGCTCGGCCGTGTCAACCACCCGGCGTTCCAGGACGGCGTCGACCTCGACGACGTGCCGCCGACGGCGTTGCCCGGCGAAGACGACCCCGTGGGGCACCTCCGCCCCGAACATCTCCCGGAGGCACAACACCTGGCCGGTGACCTGCACGTCGGCCGGTCCCCCAGGCCGGTAGCCACCGGACTTGTGCTCCACCGGCACCGGGCCGTCCGGCCCGAACTCGACCGTGTCGCACACCCCGTGGATGCCCAGCCGCGTGCTGCGGACCGGCAGCGAGTTCCACTGGCGCACACCGCGACGGTTCCTGGTGGTGCCGCCGCGGTCGACGACCTCGTGGTGCAGCGAACCCCTGGTCGTGGCGGCGTCGTCCTCGAAGTACTGCTCGACGTGGATCAACGCCGCCTGGCGGGGGCAGTAGGCGTAGTGCTCCAACCCGCCGAGGGTGACGCTGGGTTCGGGGCCGGGCCGCGGCCCGGCCCCTTCCGACCGTGAGGAACCCACCACGTCAGCCGAGCACCGTGGTCAGGGTGACACCGTCGGGCAGTGCCGCGGAGTCGACGCGCAGCTTGTAGTCGGTGAACGACCTCGGCGGGAGCGGGTTGTCCGGCTCGGTCCGCTCGGCCACCACGCGCTCGCACAGGGCGTGGGCGGGGGCGTTTCCGAAGGCGTCCTGATGGCTGAACACGTGGAGACCTCGCGGGGCGAGCCGGCCGCGTGTCGCGGAACGGTCGTGGTCGAACATCATCGTCATCGACCGGTACAGCAGCTCCAGGTCGCGGCTGTCCACGCCGGTCTGCCTGCCCCGGGCCGCCGAGTAGTACAGCTCGGCGCGGTAGAGGCCGTAGGGGACGGTCCACTTGCCGCCCATCTCGGTGCTCTCCCCCTTGTCGATGTCCTCCTTCTTCGTCTGGGTGACCCGGGTGATCGCGTGGTCGACCGGGCTCACCGGGTCGGCGCTGCGCGCCATCGTCACCTGGAGCGGGCCGTAGATCTGGCCGAGCCGCTTGGTGACCTTGCTGCCCGTGGAGAGCACCGCGCCGAAGAGGCGGATGTCGACGTAGCGGTTCGCCAGCCAGGCACGGGTGTCGGTGATCTGCTTGGTACTGATCTTCTCGTCCTCGGCGCCGTTCGCGCTCGCGGCTTCCAGGAGCCTGGTGTTCAGGGCGTGGCCCGCCTCGACGAAGATCCCGTAGCGGGGGTCGCCGTCGCCAGCCAACGCGAGGGTGTTGCGGATCTTCCGCTTGAGCGCGACGTCGGTCACCAGGCCGTGCTGGGTGTCCAGGTCCGTCCGCGGCCGGTTGCCGGAGTCGGGGTCGCCGTTGGGGTTGCCATCGGTGACGTCGAAGTAGAAGACGATGTCGTGCCGCACGGTGGGGTCGAGGTGTGCGGGTACGGCGTTGCTCATGGTTCTCCTGTCGGTGAATCGAGGGGGATCGAGGCGAATCTCAAGCCAAGTCCGGCCCGGTGTCGGCGGCGGTCAGGTCAGCAGACTCCTTGCTTTTCTTCCGTGCTATCGCCTGAACTGCCTCATGCTTGTCTTTCGCCCGCTGGTGGTAGTAGCCGATGCCGAAACTGCACTGCTGCTCGGTCGTGAATCGGACAGGCAGCTGCTCTCCGCCTTTGAGGAGGTCGTGCAGTTCGACTAGCTTCTGGTCCAGCGCGATGAAGGCTGCGCGCTTCGTCGCGTCAATACGAAGTTTCCTCAACCACGGTTGTACATCGCGGACGCCGACGGCGTACGCCACCCTTGGGCTGAACATCGCGCCGCCGAAGTAGCGATCGATGAACGTCCTGTTGACGTCACCGAGCGCGGCATTCTGAATTGCTCCGAGAACGGCGACGAACCGCCCACACACGTACGCGGGGTCGGTGTTGGTCTCGTCGAGACCGGGCATGACGTGGTCCTTTCCGTACTGGCGGACGAGGGAGAGGCGGAGCAGCGCCGCCCGGTAGGCGTCCACTCGTCCGTCGTTGGTGATGCGTGCCAACAGCTGGTGGCGGAGTTCCGGGGGTGGTGAGGCGTTCCGCAACGCGGTCGCGACGAGCTGCCGGTGCAGCCGTTCCGACCGGCGGGAGGACTTGCTGCCCATCTCGGCGTAGGCCTTGAGCTGGGGCTGCCACCGGCCGGTGGCCAGCACGAGCGTCCACAGCCCGAGGGGGCGGTCGTCACCCGGCGACCGGACGATCTCGATGTCCTCGAACCAGGACCTGATGTTCCGTTCGAGTTCGGGCAGGGGCATCTCCACCCAGTCCCGCACCATGATGCGGGCGTTGTTGCCGCTGACGGTGAGGGCGTGGAAGCGGGTCAGGTCCTTCCCCCCGTTGGCGACCGCCTTCCCCTCGTGCGGGGAGGTGAGGAGCCGGGAGACGGCGCTCGGGTCGGGTCGTTCGAGCTGGGCCATCCAGTCGGTCTCGGGTGGGCCGCTGTACCACCAGGCGAGTTTGCTGTCCTGCCGGGCGTAGCTGGAGGTGTGGTCGCTGGAGAGCACGGCCACCAGCCCGGTGGTCATGCTGTCGGCGCACACCATGCACAGCGGGGTGTGGGTGAGGCCCTTCGTCAGCTGGTAGCCGAAGACCCGTTTGTTGACGCTGACCAGGGCGGCGTCGTTGGCGGCCCCGGGGACGAGCTTCTTCGGCACAGTGCCGGGGACGGTGTTGGCCAGTGGTGCGACCGTGCCGCAGGACAGGCACAGGCCGGTGGCGCCGCCGCGGGCCTTGCGCCGGGCGACTTCGGTGGACCAGAACGGCACCACCGAGGGCGCCTCGGTGGCCGGAACACCGTCGACGACGAGCAGCACGCCCTGCTTGGACCTCCAGCCCTCCGGTTCCGCGACCCGGTGCGGCCCGTCCTGCTGGTAGAAGGTGGCCACCGCCTGGGCGAGGGTGTCGTCCTGGGCCGCCGGGTCGGCGGCCCAGCGGGTGACCAGGTCGACGAAGGCCGCGTGGCAGCTCGCGGCCCGTTCGGGTTTCGTCTTCTCGTCGGCCCAGCCGAGCACGTACTGGACGTCGTCGGCGCCGAGGTTCGCGTCGAGGTTTCCCGTTCGGACGACGGCGGGGACCTGGCGGACCACCCCCCGCCCTGGCCTCGTCGCCGCCGGGTCGGTGACCCGGGTGAGGAGAGGTGGGCGACCGGCGGTGCCGATCTCCAGTTGCCAGTGCAGCTCCCGTTCCCGGTGGAACGGCTTGCTCGTCCCCTGGCGCTGGGCGTGGTCGACCAGGCGTTTGACCAGCATCAGGCACCTCCGCCCACGCCGACCGGGGTGGCCCGGGGCACCGCCACCCCGAAGGGCGGGACGTTCATCCGTCCCCGTACGACCTCGGCGTGGAACCAGTGCGTCGTGGGGGGTTCGGTGGAGTGGTCGACGCTGTGGATCATGAGCCCGAGGTCCTCGGTGTAGGTCTCGACGGCGGGGGTGTCGTCGGGCAGGCCGAAGTAGGCGGAGAACTCGCGGGTGCCCAGGTAGGGCTGGTGGAAGCAGGCGCCCCGCCGCACTCGGCGCCGGAACTGGTCGCGGTAGGCCTCCGCCCGGTGGGTGGCGTGCGGTCGGAGTTCGACCTGGGCGTGGATGCGGTAGGCGACGTCCTTCAGGCACAGCGCGAAGCGTTGGACCCGGAGGGCGGCGGTGTCGACGCGGCGCTCACCCTTCGCGGCCTCCGTCAACGGCGGCAGGTCGCTGGTCTCGTTGCGGCGCTGGGTGAACTGCCGGACCGGGCGCAGCACCTCGATCGCCGTCACCCGCCAGTCGAACTCCGGTTTCCAGAAGATCGCCTCCAGCACGCCCACGGCCGCGCTGGGCGTCATCACCGGGTAGGTGACCCGTTCGACCTTGAGTTCGGGGCGGGTGAACAGGGCCGCGTCGCCCCACACCTGCACCACCACCGGGTCCCACTCCTCGCGCGGGGAACTCGGTTTCACCACACTTCCTCCTGAACGATGTCGGTCGTGTCGATGCCGTACGCCTCGTGGTAGTCGCCAGCCCATTCGTGCAGGTCGCCGACGACGGGACGGCAGATCGCCTGGATGTCGGGGCGGTTGAGCAACGCCCGGGGCAGTGGGACCACGTAGGGTTGAACCGCGCGGAAGTCCTGGGGGGTCGGGTTCGTCGACGAGCGCAGGCGTTCCACCAGGCGCGGTCCCTCTCCCTTGTGGTCCTTGTCCTTGCCGTGGAAGTCGACGACGACGGGGACGGTGTCCTCGTCGATCATGCGGAACGCGAGTGCCCGGTCCCTGGCCGTCCCAGCGCCGCCCGCGTCGAGGAGCGGGCCCTCGGCCACCGACTGGTAGTCGAACGCGGCCCGCCCGCGCTGGACGGCGTTCGCGCGGCGGTTCTCGGTCAGGTTCAGCGCCGAGTACACGCCCCGGTAGTAGCGGTCGAGCGCGTCCAGCCGGTCGGGGTCCTGGCCCGCCCAGAAGTGGACGCTGGTCTGTTCGGCGAGGGCCCGGTACTCGGCGCCGGGATAGCCGCCGTCCTCGGGGACGACGATGACGACCCGGCCGCCCTCCCGGCCCAGTACGCCCTCCCGGTTGGCGCGGCCGGCGGCCTGTTGGACGGCGTCGGCGCCGGCGAGCACGCGGTAGACGACCGGGAAGTCGATGTCGACGCCGGCCTCGATGAGCTGGGTGGAGACCAGGAGGACGGGCTCGTTGGCGTTCAGGCGGCGGTTGGCTTCGTGGAGCACCTGCTGCCGGTGGGCCCCGCACATCCGGGCCGACAGGTGCAGGACGTGCGGGGACGTCTCGTCGTCGGGGTTGGCGTGCCGGTAGACGGTGCGGGCGTTGCCCGTGGTGTTGACGACCACGAGGCACTGCCGTTCGTCGAGGGCTGCCTCGGCGACCTCGGCCAGGGTGGGGCGGGGGTCGCACCACCACTCGTAGCGGACCCGGCGGAGGTCGTCGAAGAGCCGTGTGGGGTCGGGGACGATGTCGGTGACCGGGAAGTCCTTCCACACGGGCAGGGACTGGAAGGCCGGTTGGGTGGCGGAACTGAGCACCACCGTGGTGCCGAACTCCTCGGCGAGGACCCGCAGCACGTCGAGGATCGGGGTGAGCAGGCTCAGCGGGAGGGCCTGGACCTCGTCGAGGACGATGACCGAGTTCGCCAGGCGGTGGAGTTTGCGGGACCGCTCGGGTTTGCGGCCGAACAGCGAGTCGAACAGCTGGACGGTGGTGGTCACGATGAAGTCGGCGTCCCAGTTCTCCGCCGCCGGCCGGTACCAGCGGGGCGCGGTGTCCAGGTCCACCGAGGAGTGGTGTTCGAGCACCCGGTCGGCGTCGAGCAGCTCCCGGTATTGGCCCGCGTTCTGCTCGGTGATCGTGGTGAACGGGACGGCGACGATGACCCGCGACTTGCCGTGCAGGGCGGCGTGCCGCAGGGCGAAGGCCCCGGCGGCCATCGTCTTGGCCGACCCGGTGGGCGCGGCCAGCCTGAACAGGCCGCCCGGCCGCTCGGCGGCGCGCACCGCGTACTGGTAGACCTGTTCGCGGGCCGCGTCGACGACCGGATCGGCGCGTTTCCCGCTCGCGGCGCGCTTCGCGAGGACGTTCACCCGTTCCTGGTCGTACCGTTTCCAGAGCTGTTCCATGTCGGGGGCGGGCCGGACCGTGGGCTCGGTCCCCGCCCTGTGCGCGCCGGTGTCGAGGCGGTCGGCGTCGACGAGCGCGGAGAACACCAGGCGAATGCCGACCTCGGCGGTGGACTGGCGACGGCGCCAGTTTTCGGGAACGTGGTGGCCGAGCACCGCGAGGGCGGCGACGTGGGCGGGGCCGCGCAGGGCCACCGCGCCGAACTCCTTGTGCGGGACTCCGGTCCGGCGGTTCTGCCCCTCCACCGCCAGCAGGGCTTCCTGCCAGGAGCAGCTGGCCTTCCCCGCGTCGTGGAAGAGCCCCAGGGCGCGGGCCAGCGGGGCGGCGCCGAAGGGCTCGGCGAAGCGCGCCGCGAGCTCGCCGGTGGAGATCAGGTGGTCTCGTAGGGTGTGCCGTTCGCCCTTGTCGTTGCGGCTGTGCGCCCATAGTTGATTCGTCACGGATTTCCTGTCGGGGCAGCTCTCGTTGAGGTCGGCGCGACTTTAGAGTTCGCGCCCGACAGAAAAGACATCCGCTGCGATATTTTCACCTGAACAGAGCAAGGCAGGAGAGACCATCGGCACTACCTCGCGTCTGGTCGGTGATTCACCGTCCACTCTTTCGCACTAGTATCTTGATCACACTACGGACGATTCTTCATCAGCCGTTCACCCGGATCGCACCATGTTTATCCGGTGGGGTGAAGTTCTCCCGACGCGAAGCCGACCCGCCTTCGCGGGTGGCGAGAGGGAACGCCGTGTGGGGTTGACGCGATCCGCCCCACGGGGTGCGGGCTGGCCGCCGCCCGGCCGCTGGCCCCCGCCGGCCCGCCCGGTTCAACGGTGGCGCGGCCCTCCCGCTCCACAAGACCACTGCCCGGCAGGGCCCCCAGCACCGTGGTGGCCGTGGGTGATCAGGCTCGTGGTGCGGCAGGGAGAATCGCCGCATGAGCATCGACAACACCACAGGGGGCCTGTACCGGCGACTCGCCGCCACCTTCACGGAGCGGGTTCGTGCCGTGCCGGCGAGTGGCTGGGAGTCGCAGTCGCCGTGCGTCGGGTGGACGGCGCGGGACGTGCTCGCGCACGTGGTGGACACGCAGAACTCGGTGCTGCGCAAGGTGGGCATCCAGGTCGCGGCCGGGCCCACCGTGGAGACGGCGCCGCTCGCCGCCTGGGAGCACACGCGGGACGCGGTGCAGGACGTGCTGGACGACCCGATGCGGGCCAACCGCGCCCACGACACGCCGTTCGGGCGGAGCACGCTGGCGGCGACGATCGGGGCGTTCTACTGCTTCGACCTGGTGGTGCACGCCTGGGACATCGCGAAGGCCACCGGGGGGAACACCACCATCCCGCCGGAGAACCTGGAGATGGTGGCCGGTTTCATGGAACGGATGGGCGACACCCTCTACTCGGAGGGGGTGTGCCAGCCGCCGGTGCCGGTGGTGGGCGAGGTGAACGAGCAGACCCGCATCCTGGCGCTCCTCGGCCGCACCGCCTGAACTCGTCGCGGGGCCGGGCCGCCGCGACCCTCGTCCCGCTGGTGGCTGGCGGCGGCCGACCGCGGACAGCCCTCCCCTCGGGCCGCCG
>NZ_AGVX02000011.1 GCF_000239155.1 Actinoalloteichus spitiensis RMV-1378 | reverse complement strand
GGGCGCCCCCCGCGTGGGAGGCGCCCGTCCGCAGCGCTGTACCGCCGGATCCGGCTCGCTCAGTCCAGGTAGTCCCGCAACACCTGGGAACGGGACGGGTGGCGGAGCTTCGACATCGTCTTGGACTCGATCTGCCGAATCCGTTCCCTCGTCACGCCGTACACCTGGCCGATCTCGTCCAGGGTGCGGGGCTGACCGTCGGTGAGCCCGAAGCGGAGCCGCACCACGCCCGCCTCCCGCTCGGACAGGGTGGCCAGCACCGACTGGAGCTGGTCCTGGAGGAGGGTGAACGACACGGCGTCCACCGCCACCACGGCTTCCGAGTCCTCGATGAAGTCACCGAGCTGGGAGTCACCCTCGTCACCGATCGTCTGGTCGAGCGAGATGGGCTCCCGGGCGTACTGCTGGATCTCCAGCACCTTCTCCGGGGTGATGTCCATCTCCTTCGCGAGCTCCTCGGGGGTGGGCTCGCGGCCCAGGTCCTGGAGCAGCTCACGCTGGATGCGACCGAGCTTGTTGATGACCTCCACCATGTGGACCGGAATCCGGATGGTCCTCGCCTGGTCGGCCATCGCCCGGGTGATGGCCTGGCGGATCCACCAGGTGGCGTAGGTGGAGAACTTGTAGCCCTTGGTGTAGTCGAACTTCTCGACCGCGCGGATCAGACCGAGGTTGCCCTCCTGGATGAGGTCCAGGAACGCCATGCCGCGGCCCGTGTAGCGCTTGGCCAGGCTGACGACGAGCCGGAGGTTCGCCTCCAGCAGGTGGCTCTTGGCCCGCTCGCCGTCCCGGACGATCCACCGCAGGTCCCGCCCGAGCTGCGGCGACAGCTTCTCGCCCTCGTCCTCGGCCTTGCGCACGCGTTCGGCGGCGTAGAGACCCGCCTCGATCCGCTTGGCGAGCTCCACCTCCTCCTCGGCGTTGAGCAGGGCCACCTTGCCGATCTGCTTCAGGTAGGCCCGGACGGAGTCGGCCGACGCGGTCAGTTCCGCGTCCTTGCGCGCCTGGCGGAGCGCCTCCGACTCCTCCTCGTCCCAGACGAAGTCGCCGCTCGCCTTGGCGGCTTCCTCCTCCTGCGTGTCCGTCTCGGCCAGCGTCTCCTCGGTCAGGTCGACCGCGACGTCGGCGAGGTCGTCGGAACCCGGGGCGGCGGCCTCCAGTTCCACCGCCTCGTCCAACTCGAGGCCCTTCTTGGCCTTGGTCTGAGACTTGCCCGCCGTGCCCTTCTCGCTCTTCCTGCCCCGGCCCTTGGCCGCCGGCTTCTTGGCGGAGGTCTTCCGCGGCGAGGCCGGTTTCTTCGCGGGTGTCTCTGCGTCAAGTTTGGCGGCCGCCTGAGCCGGGGTGGCCGTCGTCGACTTGGCGCCGCCCGCGGCGACGGAGCTGGAGCGTCGGGTTGCTGTGTTTGCGGCTGCCACGTACGCCCTTTCGCGACGATCGATCACGGCAAGCCGCAGGTCGCACACCTCGGCCGCCACGTGTTCGGGGAATTGCCCGCCAGCCGATTTGGTCGATTGATCGGAGGGGGCGCGTTCCATTGTAACGACAGCCCGTGGGTGCGAACCCCCCGCGAGGCCCTCTCGGGGGAACGATCTCACCGGTACCGGCGTTCCCCTCCCGTGTGGGACGCGCCGCCCACCTCGGCCGGGTATCCGGCCGCCCCGCGGTTTTCACCCTGGTCAGCGGCCGGAGTGCCCGGTTCGTCAGCCGCCCTCGATGGCCCGGGCGGCCGCGGCGGCCCCGACGATCCCGGCGTCGTTGCGCAGCTTCGCCGCCACGATGTTGGTCCGGATGTCCAGCAGCGGCAGCCATTTGTCGGCCTTCTTGCTGACGCCGCCGCCCGCGATGATCAGATCCGGCCAGAACGCTCGTTCGAGCGCGTGGATGTAGCGGTTGACCCGGACCACCCACTCCTCCCAGGACAGCTTCTCGTCGTCCTTCACCGACGCCGCCGCCCGGCTCTCCGCGTCGTGACCGTCCACCTCGAGGTGGCCCAGCTCCGAGTTGGGGATCAGCTTCCCGTCGAGGAACATCGCGCTGCCGATCCCGGTGCCGAAGGTGAGGACGACCACCAACCCCTGGCGCCCCGCTCCGGCTCCGTAGGTCATCTCGGCGGTGCCGGCCGCATCGGCGTCGTTGAGCACCACGATGTCCTCGCGGCGGCGTCCCAACCTCTCCGCGAACAGGTTCTGAGCGTCGGTGCCGATCCACGCGTCGTCGACGTTGGCCGCGGTGTGCGCGACACCCCGGTTCATCACGCAGGGCAGGGTGACGCCCACCGCTCCGTCCCACCCGAAGGACTTGGTGATCTCGGCCACGACGTCGGCGACCGCGTCCGGCCTGGAGGGTTGGGGGGTGGGAACACGCACCCGGTCGGCGGCGAGCTCTCCGGCCCCCAGATCGACCAGGCTCCCTTTGATGCCGGAACCGCCAATGTCGATGCCGAAGCCCCGGGTAGCGCCCATCCCGTGGTCCTTCCTACTCGATTCAGCTAATGGTGTGCAGAACCATAGGTCATCCCGGTGGGAAAGCGTGAGCTGTGTTACCCGCGCGATGGCCGGGGCTCCCACCCTGTGATCCGATGGAGGGGTGGCAACAGACAACTCGACCTCCCCCCTGTCCTCCCGCCCAGCGGTGACCGAGGAGGAGGTGGCCGAGCTCCGTTCGACGGCGGTCGCGCTCGCCCGCGAGGCTGCGGAGCTGGTCCGGGAACGCCGGGGCTCGCTGGGGGACTACCAGGGCGGTGTCGACACCAAGAGCACGAGGACGGACGTCGTCACCGAGGCCGACCACGCGGCGGAGCGCCTGATCCGCCGGCGGCTCGCCGAGCTGCGGCCGGGGGACGCCGTGCTCGGCGAGGAGGGCGGCGCGGAGGGAGCGGTCGCGGTGGATGCTCCCCGCTGGGTCGTCGACCCGATCGACGGGACCGTCAACTACCTGTACGGCTACCCCTGGTACGGCGTCTCCGTGGCCGTGCAGTACGGCGGGACGTCCGTGGCGGGGGCGGTGGTCGAACCGGCGAGCGGGCGGGTGTGGAGCGCGGGGCAGGGCCTGGGGGCGACGCTGGACGACGAGCCCCTCTCGGTGTCGGACCGGCGGGAGCTGGACACGACGCTGGTGGCGACCGGGTTCGCCTACGACCCCGCCCGGCGGAGCCGGCAGGCCTCGGCGGTCAGCTCGCTGCTCGGGGTGGTCCGGGACGTGCGCCGGGCCGGAGCGGCGTCGCTGGACCTCTGCGCGGTGGCGGCCGGCTGGGTGGACGCCTACGTGGAGCACGGGCTGCACCGGTGGGACTGGGCCGCCGGCGCCCTGATCGCGGCCGAGGCGGGCGCCGTCGTCCGGTTGCCCGGAGCGGAACCGGGCGTGGCGGCGGACCGGGGCGGCTCGGCCGAGAGCCACGGGCGGGATCTGACGTTCGTCGCCGCCCCCGGCATCGCGGACGCGCTCTGGTCCGCGTTGCCGGGGGCGGGCTTCGGGTCCGTCTGAGGGAGCGGACGGCGTGGCGCCCGGGGCGGTGCGTGGCGACGGCCCTGGAGGGGTCAGCAGCTCACGTCCCGGGCCGCCGCCAGCATCTCCTCGTCGAGGGTGGGGCCCGCGGTGTCGCCGCCGTCGGACTGCTGGCCGCCCTGCTGGTTCGGCTGGTCGGTTCCCCATGCCGCCAGCTGCTCCAGGATCTCCTTGGCGGCCGAGTTCGGCTTGACCTCGTCGAACTTGGAGCCGAGCGCGAGGGCGATGGTCGCCTCCTGCCGCTGGTCGCTGACCAGCTCGGCGCACGGGACCGCCAGGCTCAGGGTCCTGGCCATCGCGGCGCTGTTGGGCCCGAACCGGATCTGGCCGTGGCAGTCCATGTCCTGGTTCGCGTACACGGGGTCGTTGTTCGGCCGGTAGGCCTGTTCGAACTCCAGTGCCGACAGCTCCTCGGCGATCATCGTCGCCTGGCCCCGGACGCCGTTGGCGTTGAGCACGGTCACCATCACCTGGGAGGGCGGGGCCGGGTCGGTGCGGTCCAGGGCGTCCCGTGGCAGGGCCTCACCGGGCTCCGGTGGTGGTTCCTCGTCCGAGGCGGCGGTGCGCACCGTGGGGGGCGAGCACCGCGTGGCCTCCTCGATCGTCTCGATGTTGTCGAAGACACCGGTCCACACCCAGCCGGCCGCGCCGCCCAGCAGGGCGATCAGGATTAACGCCGGCAGCGGCTTGCGGCGCCGGTACCTCGGCACGGTGTTCTGCGGTGTTCCTTTCCGGGCACCCACGTCCTGCAAGCCTCCCCCGACTCGAGCTTTGGATGACCCGGTTGACAGCCGGGCAGGTTGTTTTAGCCTATGCGGTCGCCCAGCTTCGTGCTGGGCAGCGGCAGGCATGGTGGCGCCTTCGTGACCGTCGACCGGCCACTCCGGGCTTCCGCGTGGGTCGCCAGGGGTGATCGGGCGTCCTCGGCGGTCTGGACGACCGCGCTGGGTCGCCGCGTGACCGACGAACGGGGCTCCGTACGGCCGGGAGGGTCCTTCCGGCCGGCGCACTCCTCACCTCCCCAGACGCCGCAGTGATCACGTTGGGTTGCTAGCAGTGATGTTCGTCACAAACCGTGGGTTCAGGTGGAGGTGGGGGAACAGCGGGTGCGAGCGGCCGTGTCCCGGTCGTTACGTCGACCGGGTGACCCGGCGCTCATGGTCCGCGTTCGTGAGCTACCCTCGCCCCGCCCCGGACACGGCTGCTGGCTCACGCTGGTGGTCGGATCCGCGGCCCGGGGTGCGGAACGAGACCTCCGTCACGTCGGGGATGGGCACAAACACGGGTGCTCGGACGTTGTCCAGCGGCACGAAACACAGTCTCCGTTGATCGCAGGGGTGAACACGATGGCGACCGACTACGACGCTCCGCGCAGAAGCGAGGCGGACGACCTCGCTGAGGATTCGCTAGAGGAGCTCAAGGCACGGCGGAACGAGGCCCAGGCTGCGGTCGTCGACGTCGACGAGGGTGAGAACGCAGAGAACTTCGAACTGCCCGGGGCCGACCTGTCCGGCGAGGAGCTGACGGTCAAGGTGCTCCCGAAGCAGGCCGACGAGTTCACCTGCTCGCAGTGCTTCCTGGTGCACCACCGCAGCCGGCTGGCCGAGGAGCGCGGCGGCCGCTACGTCTGCCGCGACTGCGCTGCCTGAGAGCTCCGAGGAACACCGGGCCGGGGAGCCGGACGGGTGGCCGGCTCCGGCCACGACGACGCGGCCACGTTCCGTGCCCCCGCGTCCGTGCTCGGAGCGGGTGCCCGGCACGTCGGTCGGGCGGCCCGCTCGCCGGTCAGACGTCGGCCGACGCCGCCTTCTCGGCGAGCAGCGCGTCCCTGACCTCCTCCGGACGCCGGGCGCTGAACAACCAGTAGGGCGTGGGGTCCTGGGGATCGGTGATCTCCACCCAGACCATCGGCCCGACCCACGCGCGGTGGACGACGTAGGCGGCCGGGTCGAGTTCCCGCCCGAGCGCCCGCCCCTTCTCGGCCTTGCCGACGACCTCGACCTCCCCCACGAACCGGGTGGGGATCCGGGCGGGCCCCACCACGAGGTCACCGCCACCGACCTCGACCCGTGCCCGGCCCAGCCACACCAGGACGGCCACCATCACCACGCCGAGCACGACGTAGGGGATCCAGGCCCGCGGGCCGGGGTAGCCCATGTGGACCTGGACGCCCAGCAGGGCCGCCGCCCCCAGCGCCGGCGGCCATCCCCACCACGGCACGTAGAGGCGCTGCCGCGAGCGGGTGCCTCCCGCCACGTCGCCCTGGGGACCGGCGGAGCCGGTGGTGACGTTCGGCGTGGGTGCCGTGCCCGTACTGTCAGTCACGGGGGTCAGAGTAGTCTCGCCGCTCGTGGCAGGCGTCGAGGTGTTGTTGACCCGGCTGGATCCGGCGGTTCCACTTCCCAGCTACGCGCGCGAGGGCGATGCTGGAGTGGATCTGGTCACGACCAGCAACGTGGAACTCGCTCCGGGGGAACGCGGGGTGGTGGGAACGGGAGTCGCCGTGGCGCTCCCCCCGGGGTACGCGGGTTTCGTCCACCCCAGGTCCGGTCTCGCGGCCAGGGTGGGCCTGAGCGTCGTGAACACCCCGGGCACGATCGACTGCGGGTACCGGGGGGAGATCCGGGTCTGTCTGATCAACCACGATCCACGCGAGCCCGTCCGGCTGGAGCGGATGGACCGCATCGCCCAGCTGGTGGTGCAACGGGTCGAGAAGGCGGAATTCCGCGAGGTCGCCGAGTTGCCGCCCTCCGAGCGCGGTTCCGGTGGCTACGGTTCCACCGGAGGTCATGCCACGCTGGATGACACGGAGACGACGGTGGTGGGCTCCGGTCCGGCCACGGTGGCGGGCGACACAGCAGGCGCGGCGGACCCGGTGGGGTCGCTGGCGGCAGAGACGGAGGTATGACGGATGTTCGGATGGGGCCGACGTCAGCGTTCCGAGCGGGACCGTGTTACCGAGGAGGAGGCCGCATCCGACGGTGAGGTCGTCGGGCCGTTCGACGAGAGCGAGGCCCCCGACGACAAGCTGAGCCGGCTCGACCTCGGGTCGGTGCGGCTGCCGGTGCCGAACGGTTCCCAGCTCCAGGTCGAGGTGGACCCCTCGGGGCCCGTCCGGGCCGTGCACCTGGTGACCCAGGTGGGAAGGCTCACCGTCAGCGCCTTCGCGGCTCCCCGGTCGAGCGGTCTGTGGTCCGACATCCGTGCCGAGCTCGCCGAACAGCTGGGCAAGGACGGGGCCCGCGTGCGGAAGGAACCGGGGGAGTGGGACACGGAACTGGTGTCCACCTCTCCGAAGGTCACGCTGCGCTTCCTCGGGGTCGACGGCCCCCGCTGGCTGCTGCGCGGTGTCGCCGCCGGCCCCAGCGAGCACAGCGACGCCCTGGCGACGCTGCTGCGCGACGTCGTCCGGGACACGATCGTGGTGCGGGGCACCAACCCCCTCCCGGTGCGCACCCCGCTGCCCATCAAGCTGCCCAAGCAGGTCGAGGCACACCTCGAACAGGCCCGGGCCCAGCAGGAGGGCCAGGCGAAGGTGCGTGACGCGCAGGCGGCGATCACGCAGCGCAGGCAGACCGCGCGCTGACCCGTCGTACGTGCCGTCGCCCGGGCTCTCCCGCCGGGCGACGGCCGTTCCTCGGCCCGCCGTCCTGCCGTGACCCGCTGCCCTGACCCGACGAACGATCGGTTCCTCGTCGTGGGGAGAAGCGAAGCCACGGAGAGTGGGCATCCTCACCGGTTCGAGGTCGTTCGCCTCCGCTCGGTGATCGACCGTTCGGGAAGGCCGTGTTCCGGGGCTACAGTGGTCGTGAGCGGACGGCGAGCTCGTGGTTGCTCGGCGCGCTCACGGAACGTCCGGCGCGGAGGTGTCGGCGGGCCGGGTCCTGACCCACACGCCGAGGACGAGTTGCAGACGACGGCATGAGCGAACCCAGAACTACCCACGCGGAATCCGAGCCCGAGCCGACCGGCTCACCCACGGAGCCCACGAACGCGGCGGCGCACGTCGCCGACCCGACGGCACCCGCGGCCCCCACCCTCCTCGAGCAGATGGGGGGGATCTCCGGGCTGATCGCCTCCGTGATCCCCGTGGTCCTCTTCGTCTCGGTGAGCGCGCTGACCGAGTGGCAGGTCGCGCTGTGGGCCGCCATCGGCGGCGCGGTCCTGATCGCGATCTGGCGCCTGGTGCGCAAGGAGGCGCTCCAGCCCGCGGTCTCGGGCGTGCTCGGCGTCCTGCTGTGCGCCTTCATCGCCTACCGCACCGGTTCCGAACGGGGCTTCTACCTCTACGGGATCTGGGCGAGCCTAGTCTTCGGCATCGCCTTCCTGGTGTCGATGGTGGTGCGATGGCCCCTGGTCGGCGTGATCTGGGCTGGTCTGAACGGGTCGGGCTTCGCCTGGCGCTCGGTGCCCCGCGCGCGGATGGCCTACCAGCTCGCCACCGCCCTGTGGATGGTCTTCTTCTTCTCGCGGTTCGTGGTGCAGCAGTGGCTCTACGACGCGGACGAGGCCGGGTGGCTCGGCGTGGCGCGCCTGAGCATGGGCACTCCGCTGACGGCGGTGGCGCTGTTGCTCACGATCTGGGCGGTGCGCCGCGCCAACCGGATCGTCGAGGAGGAGTCGGCGCGCGCCTCGGTCGATCCCCCGAAGGAGGTGGGAGCCGAGGGAACCGCCGACGTCCGGCCGCCCTCGGCTGCGGACCAGGCGGGTGACGCCACCGAGGCAGTGGTCGAGCCGGAAGCCGCTCCGGACCACCGGCCTCCTGGGAGCCGCTGAGCGGGCGGTTCCGGAGCCGCCCGAGCGGGTCCCTCGCGGTGCCGCCGGTGCGACCAGCTGGCGCGGTGCCAGCGCCGTGCCGTCCGTGACGGAGCTCCCCCGGTCCGGGATGGACGAGGAGGGGACCAGCCGGGGTGGCTGGTCCCCTCCTCCGTCACGCTGGTGCTCAGCCGACGCGCGTGCTCGTGGTGTCCTCGGCTGGTCCCGCTGGCTGGTCCTCCGCCGCCTCCCGCTCGGGCGTCGTGGTCGGTCCGGTGTCCTCCGGGGCTTCCGTGGCCTCCGGCGTGCGGGCCCACCAGGGCAGGTCCCATCCCGTCGCGTTCTGCCACCACCGCCCGGGCGTGTTCTCGGGCAGGGGGCTGGCCTCCCCCGCCAGCGCGGGGTCGGTTCCGGTCGCCGTGTCCGCGCTGGTGCCGGTGTCGAGTTCCTGGCAGATGAGGGTGGTGAGCCCCGCCAGGAAGTCGGACAGCGTCCACACTCCCTGGAGCAGGGCGAGCCGGCTGGTGGGGGACACCTCGTTGTCGCACTGGCTGGCGTCGTGCACGGGGCCGCCGACCACGACGTTGTCGCCGGTGGAGGAGATCGTCCAGTCGGAGGTGTCGCCCGACTGCTCCCACACCACCTCTCCGTTGACGACGACCTGGGCGTGGAAGCGTTCCTGGGTCGTGTCGAGGAGGGAGTTCAGCGGCCGTGGCAGCAGCCGTGTCGTGTCCTGGTCCTGGTCAGCCGCCGCCGAGGGGACGAACAGCACGCCGGCGGCGACGGCGGCGCCGAGCAGCGCCGCCGTCGTGCCGCGTCCGGGACGGCGGACGGCGGGACAGGAGATCTTCTGGTCAGGAGTTCTCACCTGGACAACCCTTCTCTATCGGTTACGAGGGGACTCTCCAGAAAAGGGGAGAGTGGGCGGCCCACGCCGCCAGGAGTCGTTTTCCGTGTTCACCGTGTCGGACCGTATCAGCGGAATCTCGTGCGAAGTGGTTCCATGCGTTCGACATCCGCGATATCACCTGTCAAGGCGTTCACTTTCCGTGCGTTTGCACCACGGGGTGATAAAAACGATCGTGGTGGTAGGGAGAAGTGCTGGTCGTGGGTGGTCCGTGATGCGGGGGAGGTGAATTCTCCAGATCATTCCCCGAATTGTCGGGGTGCAGGGGAAGCGGATATTCTCCGCCGCCGGGTCCGCCGGCTGGTTTCCCCCGGAAGAATGGTGTGTCGTTCCCGTGGTGGTGCCGGTGGAGGGCAGTGGCCACCGCTCCCCGGGGCGGGTTGTCCGGTCTCGCGCGCCGGGTCGCCCCGGCTCGAAGCCACCGTGGTCGAAACGCGGTCGCTCCGCTGGTCCGCTCGTCCGGGCCGGGTGCGGCTACGCTGGGTGCGAGCGTTTCCCTGATGTCGGAAAGGACCCCGTCCCGCGGTGAGCACCCCTGCGCCGAGCCAGCGACCGGACTGGACAGGACATCGGATCGATCTGGAGGTCGGCCCTCCCGGGCACGGTGGCTTCTGCGTGGCCCGGTACGAGGGCCGGGTGGTCTTCGTCCGACACGCCCTGCCGGGGGAGCGGGTGACCGCTCTCGTGACCGAGGACAACGGTGGCGGCTACTGCCGCGCCGACGCCGTCACCGTGCACTCCTCGTCCCCGGACCGGGTCACCCCCAGCTGTCCGATCTCGGGCCCGGGCGGGTGCGGGGGCTGTGACTGGCAGCACGTCCGGCCCGAACGGCAGCGTGCGATCAAGGCCGGAGTGGTGGAGGAGCAGCTGCGCCGCATCGCCGGCATCGATCGGTCCGTGGTCGTGGAGGAACTGCCCGGCGGCGTGCTCGGGTGGCGAAGCCGGGTGCGGCTGGCCGTGGACGACGACGGGGTGGCCGGGTTCCGGGCCCACCGCAGCCACCGGGTGGTGGCGGCCACCGGGTGCCCGTTGTCCGTGCCCGGCGCGGTGGACGGGCTGCTGGGACGGCGGTGGCGGCCCGGTATCGAACTCGACGTGACGATCGACGCCGCCGAGCAGGTGCACGTCAGCGAGCTCAGGCCAGGCCGGGGCTCGCGGCCGAGCGCGCGCCGGATCGCCGGCGACGGGGTGGCCGTGCAGCGTGCCGCCGGCCGTGACTGGCGGGTCCACCCCCACGGGTTCTGGCAGGTGCACCCCGCCGCCGCCGACGTGCTGGCCGAGACCGTCGGCTCGTGGGCAGGGGCCCCCCGGGGAGGAACGGCCTGGGACCTCTACGGCGGAGCGGGCCTGTTCGCCTCCGTGCTGGCCGAGCAGGTCGGCCCCGGAGGTGCGGTGGTCGTCGTGGAGTCCGCTCCCCGGGCGGTAACTGACGGCGAGCGCGAGTTGGCCGACCTCCCCCAGGTGAGCTTCGTGACCGGACGGGTGGAGCGGGTCCTCGCCCGAGGTCTCGGCGACGGGGCGCCCGACGTGGTCGTGCTGGATCCGCCGCGCAAGGGCGCCGGCCGCGAGGTGATCCACCACATCGGCGCGGCCGGCCCGGCCAGGGTGGTGTACGTGGCCTGCGACCCGGCCGCCTTCGCCCGGGACGTCGGGCTGCTGCGGGACCAGGGGTACCGCCTGGCCGACCTGCGCGCCTTCGACGCCTTCCCGATGACCCACCACGTGGAGTGCGTGGGACTGTTCGAGCTGGCGGCGGAGCGGAGCCGGAATGCCGTCACCACGACGCCGGCGACTAGCCCAGAGGAGTGATTTCCTTCACGCTGGGTAAGTCCATCGCGGGAAGGTGTTCGAGGCTGGCCCGGCTGGCTACCCACTCCAGTGAGGTGTCAACACGGCAGGTTCACACGCCGCAGCGACCGGGAGGCGGCCCCGAAGCTACCCGTCCGTAGACTGGCGCGACGTAGTTGACCGGCCGCACCCTGTCCGTGGAGTACGCCCTCGTGCCCGGACGGGGCTGGCGAACGGCACTGAATTGAGGTGGAGTGGTGACCCTGCTCGAGTCCGTGCACAGCCCGGCTGATCTGAAGAGAATGGAGCTGGGCGAGCTCCAGCGACTGGCCGCGGAGATCCGCTCCTTCCTCATCGACAAGGTGTCGCGGACCGGCGGGCACCTGGGTCCCAACCTGGGGGTCGTGGAGCTGACCCTCGCCGTCCACCGCGTCTTCGACTCACCCCACGACCCGGTCATCTTCGACACCGGCCACCAGGCCTACGTGCACAAGATCATCACCGGTCGTCAGGGGGGGTTCGACCGGCTCAGGAAACGGGACGGCCTGTCCGGCTACCCGTCGCGGGCCGAGAGCGAACACGACCTGGTGGAGAACAGCCACGCCTCCACCGCTCTCTCCTACGCGGACGGGCTCGCCAAGGCCTACCAGCTCCAGGGGGCCCGCCGGCACGTGGTGGCCGTGGTCGGGGACGGCGCGCTGACGGGCGGGATGTGCTGGGAGGCGTTGAACAACATCGCCGGCGACAGCAACCGCCCACTCGTGATCGTGGTCAACGACAACGGGCGGTCCTACTCGCCCACCATCGGCGGCCTCGCGGACCACCTGGCGTCGTTGCGGCTGCGGCCCGGCTACGAACGCGCGCTGGAGAGCGGGAAGCGCACCCTCCAGAGCATCCCGATGGTCGGCCGCCCGATCTACGCGGGCCTGCACGCGGCGAAGCGCGGGCTCAAGGACGCCATCAGCCCCCAGGCCATGTTCGAGGACCTCGGGCTGAAGTACTTCGGGCCGGTGGACGGGCACGACCTGGGCGCCCTCGACGCGGCCCTGCGCCGGGCCAAGGCGTTCGGCGGCCCGGTCATCGTGCACGCGGTCACCAGGAAGGGCACGGGCTTCGCCCCGGCGGAGAACGACCCGGCCGACCAGATGCACTCCACGGGGGTGATCGACCCGGTCACCGGGGAACCGGTCACCGCCTCCGGCGGGACGAGCTGGACTTCGGTGTTCTCCGACGAGCTGGTGCGGATCGGGGCCGAGCGGCAGGACCTCGTCGCGATCACCGCCGCGATGTTGGGGCCGACGGGGCTGGACAGGTTCGCCGCGGCCTACCCGAAGCGGTGTTTCGACGTCGGTATCGCCGAGCAGCACGCGCTGACCTCGGCCGCCGGCCTGGCGATGGCGGGCATGCACCCCGTGGTGGCCGTGTACGCGACGTTCCTGAACCGCGCCTTCGACCAGCTGTTGATGGACGTGGCGTTGCACCGGCAGCCGGTGACGGTCGTGCTCGACCGGGCCGGGATCACCGGATCGGACGGCGCGAGCCACAACGGCATGTGGGACCTGTCGATCCTCGGTGTGGTGCCCGGCATCAGGGTCGCCGCCCCCCGGGACGCCGAGACCCTGCGCGAGGCTCTGCGGGAGGCGGTGCGGATCACCGACGGGCCCGGAGTGATCCGCTTCGCCAAGGGCGACGTCGGCGACCGGATCGAGGCCGTGCGACGCGTCGGCCCGGTGGACGTCCTCCGGGAGGACCCCGACGCGGACGTCCTCCTGGTGGGCGTCGGCAGCTTCGCCGAACTCGCGGTCCGCGCCGCGCACCGGCTGGCCGACCAGGGCATCGGCGTCACCGTGGTCGACCCGAGGTGGGTCGTGCCGGTGCCCGAGGAGCTGGTGGCGCTCGCGGCGGAACACCGGATGGTCGTCACCGTCGAGGACGGCGGCCGGCACGGAGGCGTCGGCTGGGCGTTGGCGGCGGCGCTGCGGGACGCGGAGGTCGACGTTCCCCTCCGCGACATCGGGGTGCCCCAGCGGTTCCTCGACCACGGGTCGCGGGGGGAGGTGCTCGCCGAGCTCGGGCTCACCGACCAGGACGTCGCCCGCCGGATCACCGAGTGGGCCGCCGGGATCCTGGGCGAGGCCGGTGACCCGCCCGAGGTGGACGTCGCGGAGCCGCGGCGGATGCGGGACACCGAGCGGAAGTGACGTCGGTGACGCTGTCGCGGGCCGGGAAGCCCCAGCCCGCTCTCAGGTTCGTGTGGGACGGTTGGTGACGTGCGCATACTGGTCGTAGAGGACGAGCAGCCCCTGGCGGACGCGATCGCCCGGGGTCTGCGCCGAGAGGGCATGGCCGTCGACATCGCCTATGACGGTGAGTCGGGGCACGAGAAGGCGTCGATCACCAGGTACGACGTCGCGGTGCTTGACCGCGATCTGCCGGGGTTGTCCGGCGACGAGTTGTGCCGGGAGATCCTCCGCTCGGGGGCACTGACGAGAGTCATGATGCTCACGGCGAGCGGCGAGGTGGAGGACCGGGTCGAGGGGCTGTCGCTGGGGGCGGACGACTACCTGGCGAAGCCCTTCGCCTTCCCCGAGCTGGTCGCCAGGATTCGCGCGTTGGGCCGGCGGTCCACCCCTCCGGTGCCGCCCCGGCTCACGGCGGAGCAGCTGGTGCTCGACCCCGCCTCCCGCACCGTCACGCGGAGCGGCGAGCAGGTCGACCTGACCCGCAAGGAGTTCGGCGTCCTGGAGGTGCTGCTCTCCGCGGGCGGTTCGGTCGTCAGCAGCGAGGAGCTGCTGGAGCGCGTGTGGGACGAGAACGCGGACCCGTTCACCACCACGGTGCGGGTGACGGTGATGACCCTGCGGAAGAAGCTCGGGGAACCGGCGGTGGTGGAGACCGTCGTCGGGTCCGGCTACCGGGTGCCGAGCGCGGGAGTCGTGGAACCGGAGACCGACAACGTCGCGGGTGCGAACACTGAACACTGATCGCCGCACCGGCCGCCGTGGTCTCGGCCTCCGGGTCCGCATCACCCTGCTCGCGACCGGGCTCGTCGCCGTCGTGAGCGCGCTGCTCCTGTGGTTGGGCTGGATGCAGATCGGCCAGGCCCTCGCCGACTCGCCTCGGTTGCCCAGGGGAATGCGGGTCAGGGTCGACGGCGTCGAGGTCGAGGCCACGGAACTGACGACCCTGCTGCACGACCAGGCGAGGGACCGGGTCCTGGAAGTGGGACTGCTGGCCTACCTGTGTGTCATCGCGGCCGCCTTCCTGCTCGCGTGGTCCCTCACCGGGCGGGTGCTGGCACCGCTGCAGCGGGTCACCGGTACCGCTCGTCGGCTGTCCGCCGAGTCGTTGGAGGAGCGCATCGAGTTCGTGGGGGCCCGCGACGAGGTGGCGGAGCTCGCGGACACGTTCGACGAGATGCTCGACCGGCTCCAGGCAGCCTTCGACGCTCAGCGCCGGTTCGTCGCCAACGCGAGCCATGAACTGCGCACGCCGTTGGCGGTGATCCGCACCGAGCTCGACGTCACCCTGGCCGACCCGGAGGCCGACGTGGCGGAGCTCCGCAGGATGGCCGACGTGGTGCGCGATGCGACGCGACGCGCGGAGCACCTCGTCACCGCGTTGCTGTTGCTCGCCCGTACCGACGCCACCGGGTTGAACACGCGGGAACCGGTTGATCTGGCCACCATGGTGGAGAGCGCGTGGCGTGCGGTGCGGGCCGAGGCCGCCGACCGGGAGCTCACCGTCACCTTCGACACCGAGCCGGGGCTGGTGATCGGGGATCCGGCCCTGGTCGAGCGGATCGCCGGGAACCTGGTCGAGAACGCGGTGCGGCACAACGTGGAGGGGGGCTGGATCACCGTGCGCACGAGCGGGGACCAGGCGGGTTCGCGGCTGACGGTGTCCTCGTCGGGGCCGGTCGTCCCACCGGAACGCGCGGCGCAGTTGCTGGAGCCCTTCAGCAGGGGCGGTGGCAGGACCTCCCACTTCGGAGCCGGCCTCGGCCTGTCGATCGTCCGGTCGGCGGCGGCCGCCCACGGCGGTCGTGTCGAGGTGGACCCGGTCGAGGGCGGCGGTCTCACGGTGACGGTGGAGTTCCCCGCCGCTCCCT